>JACMKW010000221.1 GCA_014379885.1 Rhizobacter sp. | reverse complement strand
GCATGTTGGCTCAGGGTGCCATTCCGAGTGGCATGAGTTCGGCGGCGTTTTCGCGGCTGATTGCGTCGGAGTCGCGCAAATGGGCGAAGGTGGTGAAGGCGTCGGGGGCGCGGGCGGAGTAGGGCTCAGTCGACGCGTTCGGCTCCCCTCATCAGGGCGACGAACCGGTCGACGCCGACATTGCCACCCGACAGCGTCACCCCCACACGCTGCCCCTGAAACTGCGCACGGTGCTGCATCAGCGCAGCCAGTGCACATGCCCCTGAGGGCTCCAACACCGTCTTCATGCGCTCAAACGCAAAGCGCATCGCCTCAACCACCACCGGGTCGGGCACGGTCAGTACGTCGCTCACCAGCGCCTTGATCACTTCGAAGGGGTGGTGGCCGATGGCTTGCGTCTGCTGGCCATCGCAGATGGTGCGCGGCACGTCGATGCTGACGATCTTGCCGGCACGCAATGAGAGCTGCATGTCGTTGCCGCGCTCGGGTTCGGCACCGTACATGCGGATGTTCGGCGCCAGGTGCTTGGCCGCCACCGCGCAGCCCGAGAGAAAGCCACCCCCGCCCGCACAGACGATCAAGGCGTCGAGCGGGCCGGTGTCTTCCAGCAGCTCCAGCGCCGCCGTGCCCTGGCCGGCCATCACCGGCAGGTAGTCGAAGGGCGGGATCAGCGTGGCGCCACGCTCGTTGGCCACCCGGTCGGCGATGGCGGCGCGGTCTTCGGTGTAGCGGTCGTAGATCACCACTTCGGCGCCGTAGCCGCGTGTTGCCGTCAGCTTCAGCGCCGGTGCGTCTTGCGGCATCACGATGGTGGCGTGGCAACCATGCAAGCGCGCGGCCAGCGCCACCGCTTGTGCATGGTTGCCCGAAGAGAACGCGCACACGCCACGCGAGCGCTCTGCTGCGCTCAAGGCGTTGACGGCGTTGTAGGCGCCGGGGAACTTGAAGGCCCCCATGCGCTGCAGGTTTTCGGCCTTCATGAACACCTGCAGGCCCAGCATCTCGTCCAGCGTGCGCGAGCTCAGCACCGGTGTGCGGTGGGCCACGCCGTGCAGGCGGGTGGCAGCGGCCTGGATGTCGGCAAATTCCAGCATGGTTTTTTTTCAGGCGGATGCGCGGCAGGCCTGCGTCTGGCGCAGGTGGAGGGCGTGATGAAAGGGGCTCATGGTGATCCGTTCCTGCCATGAAGTTGAAAGCCCGGGCGCTGGCTCAGGCGCTCGTAGTAGGTGGCCAGCGCTGGCAAATGGGGCCGCTCGATGGGTGCCGCGAACCAGCGGTGGGTCGACAGCCCCAACACGATGTCGGCCAGCGTGAAGCTGCCGCCTGTCACGAAAGCGCCGGTGTGGGCCAGTTGGGCCTCCAGCAAGCTCATGTGGCGATTCCATTCCGAGACGCTCACCGCCGTGGCCCCTTCATCGGTGTGGTGCGGGCTTTGCCGTACCAGGCGCATGAAGGCGTAGCGCCAGGCGTTGTTGAGTTCGGTGGCTTGCCAATCCATCCACTGCTCGACCCGGGCGCGCGCCTGCGCCTCGGTGGGCAGCAGGTCGCGGCGCTCGTGCCGCGTGGCGAGGTAGCGGCAGATGGTGTTCGACTCCCACAACACGAAGTCGCCATCTCGTATGACGGGCACGAGGGCGTTGGGGTTCAGCGCCGCGAACTCGGGTGTTTGCGTCGGTTTGAAACCCGAGCCCCATTGTTCGTGCTCGAAGGGCAGGCCGAGCTCCGCGCACAGCCATAACACTTTGCGCACGTTGATCGACGACGATTTACCGAGAACTTGAAGCATGGCTGCAAGCATACGCAGCCTGCGAGCGGGCAAACAGACACAGGCCAGCGGCATGTGTTTCGTATCAGATGCGGTTTGCTGTGGCTGTTATGGCGCGATAAGCTGCCATCTGTTCCGGTTGAGCGCTCCCCAGTACACCCATCATGTCTGACATGGAATTGCAGCCGCTCTACCAACGTGTTGCCCACCATTACCGAGGCGCCATTCGCTCCGGCGTGTTGTCACCCGGTGAACGCATGCCGTCGGTGCGCTCGCTCACGCGCTTGCACCAGGTGAGCCTGTCCACCGCCTTGCAGGCCTGCCGCAGCCTGGAAGACGAAGGCCTGCTCGAAGCGCGACCGCGCTCGGGCTACTTCGTGCGTGTGCCGCGCCGCGTGGCCATGGCGCCGGCGCACGAACCCGACACCGTGCGAGCGCTCGACGCCGCGCAGTACGTGGGCATCCACGACCGCGTGTCGGCTTTCGTGGCCCAGAGCGAGCGCCATGTGGTGACAACCGACTTTGCTGCCGCCTACGCCTCCACCGACGCCTACCCGGCCGAGGCGCTCAAGAACGCCGCCATCCGCGCCCTGCGCCGCCACCCTGATTTGTTGGTGAAGGCCGTGGCCTCCCCCGGCGACCCCACGCTGCGCGCCGTGCTCGCACGCCGTGCGCTGGAAGCCGGCATGAGCCTCACCGCCGACGAGATCGTGGTCACACAGGGCTGCATCGAAGCGCTGAACATCGCGCTGCGTGCGGTGTCGCAGCCGGGTGACACCATCGCAGTCGAGTCGCCCACCTACTACGGCCTGCTGCAAGTGCTCGAAAGCCTGGGCCTGCGCGCGTTGGAGATCCCCACCAGCCCACGCACCGGCCTGTCGATCGAAGCGCTGGAGCTTGCGTTGCAAACCCACAAACGCATCGCGGCCGTGGTGGTGGTGCCCAACTTCCAGAACCCATTGGGCTGTGTGATGCCCGACGATCACAAACAACGCCTGGTACAGCTGTGCGAGCGCTTCGAGCTGCCGGTGATCGAAGACGACACCTACAGCGCACTCACCACCGACGACGTGCCGCTCAAAGCCGTGAAGGCCTGGGATCGCACAGGTGGCGTGATCCACTGCGCCTCGCTGCGCAAGACGCTCGCACCCGGCATGCGCCTGGGCTGGATCAGCGGCGGGCGCTGGCACGCGCGCGTACAGATGCTCAAGTACGCACAAAGCCGCGCCAACGAAGCGCTGCCACAGCTCATCACCGCCGAGTTCATGGCCTCCAGCGCTTACGACCGCCACCTGGCGCGCTTGCGCCGGCTGCTCAAGACGCAGCGCGAACAAGTGGCCGAGGGCATTGCAGCGTGCTTCCCGGAAGGCACACGCCTGAGCGTGCCCGATGGCAGCCTGCTGCTGTGGGTGGAGCTGCCCGACAAACGTTCGGCGCAGGCCGTTTTCGATGCCGTGCTGGCGCAAGGCATACGCGTGGTGCCGGGCACCTTGTTCTCCAACGCGGGCCGCTTTGATCACTTCCTGCGCATCAGCTGCGGGTCGGCGTTCAGCGCGCAGGCCCAGCAGGCGATGCGGCAGCTGGGGCGGATCGTCAGCGCTGCCTGATCACGCCACGGCGTCGCGTTTGCACTGCGCCTGCAAGGCGGCCCAGCCGTCTGCACCGAGCGCCTCCAGGGTTTGCACGTTGGCCTCGAAGATCGCCTCCGCTTCGGGGAAAGCCGCCACAGCGCGGTCGACGCTCGCTTCGCGCAGCAGGTGCAGCGTAGGGTAGGGCGCGCGGTTGGTGGCGTTGCTCACGTCATCGGCATCGGTGCCGGCAAACTGGAACTGCGGGTGAAAGCTCGCCACTTGCAACACACCTTCGTAGCCGAGCTGCGCCAGGGCGTCGTCGGCCGCGCCGAGAAAGTCGTTGAAGTCGAGAAAGTCGTTCAATACCTGCGGGTGGATCAGCAAGGTGGTGTCGGTCTCGGCCGGGTCGGTGGCTACGAGCCGCTCCATCTCGGCACACAGCTCGGCCAGCAGTGCATCGGCATCTTCGGCCGTGCTCACCACGTAGCGCACCTGGTTCTTGGCATGCACGGCCTTGGCAAACGGGCACAGGTTGAGGCCGATCACGGCACGCTCAACCCAGGCGCGGGTTTCGGCGATGGCTTGCTGGGGCGGGGGGTTCATCAAGGGCAGTGGCTCTCGGGCGAAGGTGGGAATGATGACAGGCTGGCGCGACAATCCGCACCCATGCCCACGCTCAAGTACCTTGCCGGCTACCCGCCCGAACTGATCACCCAGGTGCGCGGCCTCATCGACCAGGGCCGCCTGGCCGAGACGCTGGCGCAGCGCTATGGGGGCGTGCACGAGGTGCGCACCGACCGCGCCTTGTACGACTACACCATGGCGCTCAAGAGCCGCTACATGCGAAGTGCCGACCCGCTCGCCAAGGTGGTGTTCGACAACAAGCTGAAGGTGATCCAGCACGCGCTGGGCACGCACACCACGGTGTCAAGGGTGCAAGGCACCCAGCTCAAGGCCAAGCGCGAGATCCGCATTGCCAGCCTGTTCAAGGACACCACGCCCGAGTTCTTGAAGATGATCGTGGTGCATGAACTTGCGCACCTGAAGGAGCGCGAGCACGGCAAGGCCTTCTACCAGCTGTGCGCCCACATGGAGCCGCAGTACCACCAGTACGAGTTCGACCTGCGGTTGCACCTTACGGCGCTGGAGTTGTGAGGGAGACCCCTCGTATGCACCCCGCTGGCTTGATGACTGCTCTGGCGCGGATGGAAGTGCCCGAGGTCGATGTGGCCCTGTCGCAGCGGCTGATCATTGCGGCGATGTGCCCAGCCCTGGATGCACTTGCTGAACAAGATGCCCCAACCAGCGACGCGTAGCGGCGGTTCACGTCGTCCGTGGCTGCATCTTGCTACCCCGCAATTTCGGGGGAGTCCGGATGGACGAGGAGCTTGCGCTTCTGCAATCGCCTGCGATGGTCCTGATTGTGGTGGCGTCGTGGCTGGTGGCATCGACCCGACCGAGCCGACGCCTGCTCTCTCTGGATCTTCTTGCTGAGCAACGTGCTGTGGGTGGCCGGGGGCGCGCAACCAGCGCCACTGCGTTGGTGGTCATGCAGTTCTGTCTGGCTGCTTGAACATCAGGGCTGCGAGGAAGACCAGCGCGGCAGTCGCGCGTTGAGCTGGCTGCCCCTCAGCGCGTCGGCGTCACTCGCCAGACGGTGTTGGACAGATCGTCGGCCACGATCAATGCGCCCTTGGGGTCCAGGGTCACGCCGACCGGGCGGCCCATGGTCTTGCCGTCGACCTGGAAACCGGTGACGAAATCGACCGGAGGGCCGCTGGGGCGGCCGTTGGCGAAGGGTACGAAGATCACCTTGTAGCCAACAGGTTCGTCCCGGTTCCAGCTGCCATGCAAACCGATGAACGCGCCTGCGGTAAACGGGGCGGCGAACTCAGTCTGCACAAAGGACAGCCCAAGAGGCGCCGAATGCGACTGCAAAGCGAAGTCGGGGCGCACTGCGGCCTGGACTTGTTTGTCGTTCTGGGGCTGCACGCGGCGGTCGACGTTG
>JACMKW010000220.1 GCA_014379885.1 Rhizobacter sp. | reverse complement strand
TCGCGCGGCGCCTTCAGCGTCGACGACCGCCGCAGCGACAACGACTTCTGGCCCGGCGAGTACCAGCGCAACTACACCCTGGTGCGCCATGGCCACACCGACAAGCGCCACGTGAGCCCGCAGATGGTGGTGGACGGCTTGCGCACAGGCAACACCTGGGTCGACAGCGGCCAGCTCATCGACCGCCTGGCCTTCGTGGCCTGCGCCGTGCCACCGCGTGTGGCCGCGCACACCGGCAAGTTCCTCGAATCGCTGGGCGAAGCCGCGGTCGAAGCGAAGGCGCTGAAGGCTGCACGTGGCAACACCGACGACCGCGACATGAACGGCTGCGTCACGATGGGCGAGAAGCTCGAAGTGAAGCCGGGCTCCGACATCGTCGTCGCCATCGCGGTGCGCGACCCCAAGGGCAAGAGCTACTCGCCGTACAGCTTTCCCAACCCCTCGCTGCTGCAAGTGGGCATCACCCAGCCGCTGGACGAGCCGGTGCTCGACCACATCGACGTGATCCGCGGCAAGGTCTCGGGCTACAAGTCACCGACCGCCGCCGACTACGCCGGTGCCTGGCCGGACGACTGGGTCGACATGGCCAACCCGCAGCAATTGCGATCGCTTGCCACCGTTCCGGCGGCAGCGAAGAACGAGACCGCCTCGGTGGTCAAGACCTTCAACGGCTCGACCTGGAACACGCAGCGCCACGACCGCGAGTTCAAGACCATGAGCTTCCGCATCCGCGGTATTCAGAACTCCCAGTACGTGCGCCTGCGCGGCTCCAACATGCCGGCTGCCGTGCCCTTCGAGACCGACGTGTCGGGCAACCCGCTGTCCGACCTGTGGACCAACAGTGGCGCGATCAACGCCAAGAACAGCAGCGCGATCGAGTTCCCGGACGCCGCCATGCTGCGCATTCCGTGCACCACGGTCGGCACCCAGGTGCCGGCCAACGGCACGCTGTACACCGGCGTGGGCGTGCCCAAGATCGACGGTTGCCCGAATCACCTGCCGGTCGTGAACGGCCAGCGCATGGTGGCCTTCGACGTGGCCGCATGGTCTGACCTGTGGTTCTACAGCAACCCGATCTTCGTTGAAGTGAAGGGGTCGACGCCTGTGGCGGGCGTTCCATCGGAACTGTCGCCTCAGCAGCTCACGGCCGCCAAGTAAGCGGTCTCGTAGCCTCGGGCGCCGCGCGGCAACGCGCGGCGCCCGTGTACATTGTTGTTCGCTGTTCTTCTTGCCTACCGATGTCTGCCATCCTCCCGACTTCCCCCCTCTCATCGTCTCCGGCTGAAGCGGCGCCGCCTCCCGCACCGCGCCTGTGGCAGCGGTTTTTGCGCGAGCCGCTGCTGCATTTCATCGTGCTCGGCGCCGTGCTCTTCGGTATCGACCTCGCGCTCAACGGCAGCGCCGACGACGCACGCACGATCGTGGTCGACCAGGCGGTGGATCAGGAGGCGCTCAAGGTCTTCAAGGCAGCGCGCGACCGCGACCCCAATGCCGATGAGATGTATGCGCTGCGCCGTGTGTGGCTCGACAACGAAGTGCTTTACCGCGAGGGCATCGCGCTGCAGATGGACAAGGGCGACAAGGCCATTCGCGACCGCGTGATCTTCAAGGCGTTGTCGATGATCAACGCCGGTCTCAAGCGCCCGGCGGTCGACGAAACGGTTCTGCGCGAATGGTTCGAGAAGAACCGCATCAAGTACGACGAGCCGGCACGCTACGACTTCCAGGAGGCGGTGCTCGCGGGCGACGCTTCGGAATCGTCGGCCAATGCCTTCGCGGCCGCCCTGAACGCCGGCCACACGCCGGAAGAAAAGGCGGGCCTGCGCGTCTTTACCGCCAGGCCGCACCCGAGCATCGTGCAGAGCTATGGGGCCGAGTTCGCTCAGGCGCTTGCAGCCTTGCCGACGGCGCAATGGCGAGCGCTGCGCCAGGGCCCCACCTGGCGTGTGCTGCGGCTCGAATCTGTGGCCGCGGCCAGGCCGGCGAATTTCGACACCGTGCGCGGCGCGGTGGTGCAGGATTGGACCGACACCGTGATGGCCGATCAGCGCACTGCCGCCGTGCGCACGCTGGCGAAGAAGTACACGGTCAAGGTGGAGGCCGCGGCGCCATGAACTGGCTGCGTCGACTGTTGGTGTTGTGCTCGTTGGTGCTCGCTGGCGCAAGCGCCGGTGCCCACGAGATGAGCATGGCAGAGATGGAGCTGCGCCAGGCCTCGCCAAACGAGTTCGTCTGGCAATGGATGGCCGGCAACCGGCCGGGGGAAAACCTGCTCAGGCCACTCTGGCCACAAGGCTGTCGCGACGAGGACGGCGTGCTGCGCTGCGGCTCCGCGGGCTTGAGCGGCCAGCTCGGCATGCAGGGGATCGGCAAGGGCTTCTCGGCGGTGCTGGTGAAGGTGTACTGGCTCGACGGCCAGATGCGCGTCTACACGATCACTGGCAGCCAGACCTCGGTGCAACTTTTCGGGAGCGCCGACGACCAGCGCGGCGTCGGGGAGATCGTCTCGGCTTACACGCTGCTCGGTGTGGAGCACATCCTCTCCGGCTTCGATCATCTGCTGTTCGTGATCGGCCTGCTGTTTCTGGTGGGCTTTCGGCGCCAACTGGTCTGGACCATCACCGCCTTCACCGCCGCGCACAGCCTCACGCTCGCGAGCGCTTCGCTGGGTTGGCTGACGCTGCGCTCGGCCCCGGTGGAGGCCTGCATCGCGCTGTCCATCGTGCTGGTGGCGGCCGAGGCGCTGCGCGACCGGCAGACGCTCGCCAAGCGCCTGCCGGCCCTGGTGTCCTTTTTGTTCGGCTTGGTGCACGGTCTGGGTTTTGCCGGCGCGCTGCAAGACATCGGGCTGCCGCAAAACCACCTGTGGATTGCGCTCCTCACCTTCAACGTTGGCGTCGAAGCCGGCCAGTTGATGGCCGTGGGTGCAGCATGGCTGCTCCACCGCGCGGTGCGCGATCTTTCCGTGATGCCGCAGGCGCGCGTTGCTGCGCTGTATTCGATCGGGTGCATGGCGGCTTACTGGACGCTCACCCGGGTCGGGACCATCCTGGGTCTTGATTAGCGACTTACCTCAGCCAGCCTCCAACCCCGGCCTCCGTTCGCCCTGAGCCTGTCGAAGGGCGCGCATAGTACGGCGCTGGCTTCGACAGGCTCAGCCCGAACGGAGCAAGGGGTCGGCTGAGCCAGGTCTGATCAGGTCTTGAGTTGAGCATGGGAAAGCTCAACGCCGCGGCCGCAAAAGCGCCTCAGCCATCTGCAGCAACTGATCGCGTGCCGCGGGCAGCTTGATTCGCTCGTCGACCAACCACTGCAGCATCACACCACGCAGTGCCCCAAGCAGCACCACCGCGGTCGCTGCAGCATCGGTGGCAGGCGCGATCTCGCCTTTGGCGATGCCAATACGCAGGTGTTCTTCAAACCAGGCGAGCACCTGGCGGTTGTAGGCCGCCACCTCTTGCCGCAGGCCGGCATGCGGCTCCATGCAGCCCTCGGTCATCATGACCAGCAAGGCCCGCGTCGACGTCCAGCGACCACCCTTGCGACTGAAATAAACGTGGATGTTGCCGAGGATGGCACTCAAGCCGGGCTCGATGGCCGGCCCCTGCGCCAGCTGTTCGCCGAAACGGCGGCCGATGTGGCCGACCAGCGCGTGCACCAGGCCCGCCTTGTTGCCAAAGCGCGCGCTCGCAAGGCCGCGGCTGTAGCCGGCTGCCTCGCCCACCTCGGCCAGCGTCATGCGCACCGAGCCCCGCCGGGCGACGATGTTGAGCGCGGCTTCGAGCAGGCGCTGCTCGGCTTCTTCACGCCGTTCGGCGTGAGTACGGCGTGGCGCTTTGGTAGTGACGGATGCTTCGGAAGTTCGTGTCATTCGGGTTGGATGCCGGCCAGATCAGCCACGCGCTTGAAGCGCTGGTACTCGCGCAGCTGGAACTCGCCCAGCTCCTTGGGCCCCATTGTCAGCGGCGCCGAAGGCAGCGTGGCCTGGTACGCACGGCCGGCTTCGGAATTCATCGCCTTGTGCATGGCCGCCGCCAGTTTCTCCACCACGTCGTCGGGCGTTTCGGCCCGCACGAAAAAGGCAGACCAGACACCGGTCTCGAACTCGGCAAAGCCGCTTTCTTTCATGGTCGGGATGTCGGGGTACTTGGGGTCACGCTTGTCGGCGGTGATGGCGAGCACGCGCACACGGCCCCCTTTCATCAGCTCGATGGTGCCGGTGAAGTCGATTACACCCACTTCGACCTGGCCGCCCACCACGTCGGTGAGCATCTGAGCGCCGCCTTTGTACGGGATGTGGGTGACCGGCAAGCCGCTGGCCGTGCCGAGCCACGCGGCCACGAGCTGGTAACCGGCCGAGTAGTTTCCCAGCTGCAGCGGGCGCTTTTCCTTTTTGGCCGCAGCCACCACATCGCCCACCGTTTTGTACGGCGAGTCGGCGCGCACGGCAAAGGCCACCGGGCTGATGGCGATGCCGTAGAGCGGGCGCAGGTCCTTGAACGGGTCGTAGGGCAGGTTCTTCATCGTGATCGCATTCACCACCACCGGCGAATTGCTGCCCATGAGGATGGTGTGCCCGTCGGCGGGCGCCTGCCGCGTGGCCTGCACCGCGACTACGCCGCTGCCGCCGGGGCGGTTGTCGACCAGCACCTGCTGGTTGAACGCCTTGGCCAGCTGCTCGCCGTAGAAACGCGAAGACGAGTCGGCGCCACTGCCGGCGGTGAAGGGCACGAGGATGCGGATCGGTTTGTTCGGGAAGGTTGCCGCCTGGCCCAGGGCCAGCGGCGAAGCGAGCAAGCCGACAGCGAGCGTCAGGAAGGCGCTCAGGAGGGGGGTGCGGCTGGAAATTCTCGAATGGTTCATGGTGGTGTCTCCGTCGTTGGAATGATGTGGCTTGCATGCAGCCCTGCGATCTCGTCGAGCGAGAAGCCGGCTTCTCGCAGCACCTCGTCGCTGTGCTCGCCCAGCGTGGGCGCAGGCAGTGCCAGGTCGGCAGGCGTGCGTGCAAAGCGAGTCGGTGGGCGCACCGCCACGATGGGGCCGACGGTGGGGTGCACTTGCCGCTCGAAGAGCCCCACCGCCTGCAAATGCGGGTGCTCGGGCAGCTCGTCGATGCGGTAGATGCGCGTGGCCGGAATGTCAAGTTCGCGGCACAGCGCCAGCAGCTCGTTGGTGCCCAGCGTGCGCGTGATGGCGGTCATGTCGGCGTACAGCTCCTTCACGCGTGCATTGCGCGCATGGCGGTCGTCGACGGCATACTTTTCACTCAGGTCGTCGCGGCCCACACGCGCAAAAAACTTGCGCCAGTGCTCACCGGTGTAGGGCAGCATGGCCACAAAGCCATCACGTGTGGGTGCGGGCTTCCTGCCCCCGGCCAGCAGCCGCGCATAACCGGCCGGCCCCTCAGGGGGCTCGTAGCTGCGCCCGCCCAGGTGCTCGGCGAGCGTGAAGGCCACCATGGTCTCGAACATCGGCACCTCGACGAACTGCCCCAGCCCGCTTTGTGTGCGCTCGAAGAGCGCCGCCAGCACCGCATTCGCGAGTGCGAGGCCGGTGGTCTTGTCAGCAATCAACGAGGGCACGTAGTCGGGTTGGCCGCTCTCGTGGCCGATGAGTCCGGCCAGGCCGCAGGCGGCCTGGATCACATCGTCGAAAGCGGGTTTTCCGGCGTCCGGCCCGTCTTCGCCGAAGCCGGTGGCCACGCAATACACCAGCCGCGGGTTCACCGCAGCACAGGCGGCATAACCGAGGCCCAAGCGCTCGATGGCGGCGGTGCGCATGTTGTGCACCACCACGTCGACGGTGGGCAGCAGGCGCTTCACCACCGCCACGCCTTCGGGGCGCTTGAGGTCGAGCACCAGCGAGCGCTTGTTGCGATTGATGGCCAGAAAGATCGAACTCATGCCGCGCACGCGCGACACGCCATTGGCGCGCATCAAATCGCCTTCGGGCGCTTCGAGCTTGATCACGTCAGCCCCGTAATCGGCCAGGATCTGCGTGGCCAGCGGGCCGAGCACCACAGCAGTCAGGTCGAGCACGCGCACGCCGGCCAAGGGGCCGGTGCGCTTGGGCCGATGGGGCGCGCCGTCAGGGTCGCTCATGGAAATCCTCAGGTGGAGAAGTGCATATGTTTGTTGCTCAGCAAACAAATTGCATCCAGAATGACCCCAACAGAAAACACAGAAAACAGGAGACAAGCAATGCAAGGCCTGTCGATCGCCCCCGGCGTGCTGCCGCCGGAATGCGAGGCACTGCGCACCGAGGTGCGCGCTTTTCTGGCCGACGCCATGACCGAGGTTCCCCCTGCGCGGCGCAACCGCAATTGGTCGGGCGCGAACCCCGAGTTCAGCCGCAAGATGGCCGCGCGCGGCTGGATCGGCATGACCTGGCCGCGCCGCTACGGCGGCCATGAGCGTTCGATGCTTGAGCGCTACGTGGTGCTTGAAGAGATGCTCGCCGCAGGCGCGCCGGTGGGCGCGCATTGGGTTGCTGATCGGCAAAGTGGCCCACTGCTGATGCGCTATGCACCCGACACGCTGGCGGCGCAGATCGTGCCGCGCATCGTTCGCGGAGAAGCCTTCTTCTGCATCGGCATGAGCGAGCCTGATTCCGGCTCTGACCTCGCCTCGATCCGCACCCGCGGCGAACGGCGTACTGATGGTTGGGTCATCAACGGCCGCAAGCTCTGGACGTCGGGCGCACACCGCGCCCACTACATGATTGCCCTGGTGCGCACCGGCGACAAGACCGCCAACCGCCACGAAGGGCTGTCGCAGTTTCTGGTCGACATGAAGACGCCCGGCCTCACCGTTCGCCCCATCATCAACCAGCTGGGTGAACACGACTTCAACGAAGTGACTTTCGACGACGTGCTCGTGCCGCACGACCACCTGATCGGCACCGAAGGCGAAGGCTGGAAGCAAGTGGGCGCCGAATTGGCCTTCGAACGCAGCGGGCCCGAGCGCTACCTGAGCTGCTCGCAGCTGCTGCTCGAGATGCTCGACGCGGCCGATGAAAACGACCCGCGCCAGGCGGTGGCGCTCGGCCGCGCGGTGGCGCAGTACGGCAGCTTGCGGCAGATGTCGCTCGGCGTTGCCGGCATGCTGTCTCGCGGCGAGAACCCGGCGTTGGTGGCCGCGCTCGTCAAGGACCAAGGGGCGTTGCTCGAACAGGGCCTGCCCGATGTGGCGCACGAACTCTTCGGGGGGCATACCGACCCTGCCTCCACACTGGCCCAGGCCATGCGCTACACCACGCTGGCCGTGCCTTCGTTCTCTCTGCGCGGAGGCACACGCGAAATTCTGCGCGGCATCATTGCCAAAGGGCTCGACCTGCGATGAACGATGACAGCCTGATCCAAGACAGCGCCGAGCGGCTCTTTGCCGAGCAGGTCGACAAGCGCTCACGCGAGCGCACCGAAGCAGGCGAATTTGACGGCGCGCTTTGGCAGCGTGTGGTCGATGGTGGCTTCCCGATGCTGCTGGCTACCGAGCGCGCCGGTGGCTTCGGCGAAAGCTGGGGCACGGCTTTCTCGGTACTGCGTGGCATCGGCTACTGGCAGGTGCCACTGCCGCTGTCTGAAACGATGATCGCCGCACAGCTTGCCTCGCTCGCCGGGCTCGACGTGCCCCCCGGGCCGTTGACGTTGATCGAGCAAGGCCAAGCCAACACGCTGCGCCTCGAAGGCGACCGCTTGAGCGGCGAGGTGCACGGCGTGCCCTGGGCGCGGCACGCGAGCGCGGCGCTGGTCTCGCTGGCCGATGGCCGCGTGGCTTGGCTTCCCTTGGGC
>JACMKW010000219.1 GCA_014379885.1 Rhizobacter sp. | reverse complement strand
GTTCCAGGGTGAGCGCGAGATTGCCGTGGGCAACAAGATGCTGGGTGAGTTCAACCTCGAAGGCATTCCACCCTCTGCCCGCGGTACACCGCAAATCGAAGTGTCCTTTGACATCGACGCCAACGGCATCTTGCACGTGGGCGCCAAGGACAAGGGCACCGGCAAGGAGAACAAGATCACCATCAAGGCCAACTCCGGCCTGACCGAAGCCGAGATCCAGCAGATGGTGAAAGACGCTGAACTCAACGCCGCTGAAGACCACAAGAAGCTCGAACTGGTGCAAGCGCGCAACCAGGCCGACGCGCTGGTGCACAGCGTGAAGAAGTCCCTGGGCGAGCACGGCGACAAGCTTGACACTGTCGAGAAGGAAAAGATCGAAGCAGCCCTGAAAGAAGCCGAGGAAGCGCTCAAGGGCGAAGACAAGGCAGTGATCGAAGCCAAGACCGAAGCCCTGATGACGGCCAGCCAGAAGCTGGGCGAAAAGGTCTACGCCGACGCACAGGCAGCACAAGCCGCAGCGGCCGCAGGCGCAGGGGCCTCGCAGCCAGAAGCCGCGCCGGGTGCGGCGGCGGGCAAGGCTGCCGATGAAAACGTGGTCGACGCCGAGTTCACCGAAGTCAAAGACAAGAAGTAAACGCGGCCTCGGCGCCTGCGCGCCAACCCTCCCCCGTGAGCTGACCGGCGCACGGGGGATTTCTCGTTAAAAACTGCAGCAGCAGGCAGCAGTAAAAGCAGCAGCAAGAAGCAGCACAAGCACATGGCAAAGCGTGACTATTACGACGTGCTCGGTGTGGCGAAAACCGCCTCCGAGGACGACATCAAGAAGGCCTACCGCAAGCTGGCCATGAAGCACCACCCTGACCGCAACCAGGGTGAGGGCGCCAAAAAATCCGAAGAGCATTTCAAGGAGGCCAAGGAAGCCTACGAAATGCTCTCCGACGCGCAAAAACGTGCCGCGTACGACCAGTACGGCCACGCCGGTGTCGACCCCAACGCGGGCGGCTTCCGCCCCGGCGGCCCGGGAACCGAGGGTTTTGGCGGTTTTGCCGAGGCCTTTGGCGACATCTTCGGCGACATCTTCGGTGGCCAAGGTGGCGCCGGTGGCGGTGCTGGCCCACGCCGGGGCGGTGGCGGCCAACAGGTCTACCGTGGAAGCGACCTGAGCTACGCGATGGAGATCACGCTCGAAGAAGCCGCTCACGGCAAGGAAACGCAGATCCGCATCCCCAGTTGGGAAGAGTGCGTCACCTGCCACGGCAACGGCGCCAAACCCGGCACCAGTGCCAAGACCTGCCCCAGTTGCAACGGCGCGGGCACGGTATCCATGCGCCAGGGCTTCTTCAGCATCCAGCAGACCTGCCCGCATTGCCACGGCACCGGGCGCATCATTCCCGAGCCCTGCGCCGTCTGCCATGGGCAAGGCAAGGTCAAGAAGAACAAGACGCTGGAGGTGAAGATTCCTGCCGGCATCAACGAAGGCATGCGCATCCGCTCGGCCGGCAACGGCGAGCCCGGCACCAATGGCGGCCCGGCTGGCGACCTGTACATCGAGATCCGCATCAAGCAGCACGAGATCTTCGAGCGCGACGGCGACGACCTGCATTGCACCGTGCCAATCGGCCTCACGACCGCCGCACTCGGCAGCTCGATCGAGGTGCCCACACTGGGTGGCAAGGCCGAGATCGAGCTACCCGAAGGCACCCAACACGGCAAGACCTTCCGCCTGCGTGGCAAGGGCATCAAGGGTGTGCGCTCCAGCTACCCGGGCGACCTGTATTGCCACATCAGCGTGGAAACACCGGTCAAGCTCACCGAGCACCAGAAGAAGCTGATGCGTGAGCTCGACGAATCGTTGGCCAAGTCGCCCGACAAGCACTCGCCCAACGCCAAGAGCTGGACCAACCGCGTCAAAGACCTCTTCAAGTAAGCGAGCGCTGCGCTGAGTCATTCAAGTCGGCCCAGCGCCCGCCGATAACTCCGGAATCGCTGGCACAGCCCGCAGCAAGCGTCTACACGCTGCGGTTGTGATGCCGGCCTGGAGTTACCGTGCAATTGCTGGATCGTGACATCGCCGAGTGCCGGGCCTTGGTGGTCGATGGCAACCCGACATCGCGCAGCATGCTGGCCTCGCAGTTGCGCGATTTCGGTGTGGGCACAGTCATGCAGTGCGGGCGCATCCACGATGCTCGCAAACAGCTCGAGGCGCGGCCATTCGACGTGGTGCTGTGCGAGCACCGCTTCGACGGTGAAGACAGCAGCTACACCGCCCAGAACCTGCTCGATGACCTGCGGCGCAGCAACCTGTTGCCGTTTTCCACCGTTTTCATCGTGGTCACCGGTGAAGCCTCGTACACCATGGTGGCCGATGCCGCCGAGTCAGCCTTTGACGGCTACCTGCTCAAGCCCCACACCGCCAGCGCACTGGGCGAGCGCCTCACCCAGGCGCGCAAACGCAAGAAGGTCCTGGGCGACATCTTCAGCGCCATCGAGAACCAGGACTACGACACGGCCATCCGCCTGTGCACGCAACGTTTTGCAAGCCGCGCCGCGTACTGGCTGTACGCCGCACGCATCGGCTCGGAGCTGCTGCTGCGCCAGGGCCGCCATGACGAGTCGCGCAAGCTGTGCGAGGCCGTGCTCGAAACCGGTGCCTTGCCGTGGGCCCGCCTGGGCATCGCACGGGCCCAGATTGAAAGCAACCAGCCAGCGATGGCCTTGCGCACGCTCGAAAGCCTGATCGGCGACCACCCGACTCACGTGGATGCCTACGACGTGATGGGCCGCGTACAGGTCGAACAAGGCAGCTTGGGCGAGGCTTTGGAAACCTACCGCAAGGCCAGTGCCCTCACGCCAGGCTCCATCACCCGGCTGCAAAAGCAAGGCATGCTGGCTTTCTACACGGGCGACCGCGACGAGTCGGCCAAGATGCTGGAGCGCGCAGCGGCCATAGGCATCAGCTCCAAGATGTTCGACTTCCAGTCGTTGGTGCTGCTGGCCTTCAGCCGCTTTCACCAGCGTGACAGCAAGGGCCTGCAACGCTGCCTGGAAAACCTGCAACACGCGCTGGACAAGGCGCCGCAAAGCCGCCGCCTGCAACGCTTCGTTTCGGTGGTCAAGGTGTTCAGCCTGATGCTGCAAAAGCAGGTGGCCGCCGTGGTGAGCGAAGTGCGAGATCTGTTTGCCGACCTGCAAGAACCGGGGCTCGACATCGAAGCCGCCTGCAACTTGCTGGCCTTGCTGTCGCAACTGACGGCCGCCGAGTTGCAACTCGATGGCTGCGACGGCTGGGTCGACTCACTGGGCCTGCGCTTTGCCAGCTCCAAGGGGCTGACCGAGCTGCTCGCCGGCGCCGCCGGCCCTCACCCGCCCTTCGCCAACCGCGTGCGCGAATCGCACCTGCGCATTGGTGAAATGGCCGAACAGGCAGTCACGCACACCTTGCAGGGCAACCATCGCGTGGCCGTGACCTCCCTGATTGCGCACGCTGAAAGCACACTGAACGCCAAGCTGATCGACATGGCACGCATGACACTGCAACGCCACGGCAGCAAGGTCGAAGACGCCCCGGCTCTGTCGGCCCGTGCCGACTCGCTGCGCGAGCGCTACGCGGGTGGCGTGAGCGCGGCCTTGCTCGGCCAGAGCAGTGGCCGCCAGCCCGGCGCGCTGAACCTGCGTGATGTTCCAACCGCTGCCCCGCCGGCACCGCCCCAGGCGGCAGCGGCCTGAAAGCCTGAACCGGCCCTGACAACACTTCAGGGGCCGCTCAATCAAGCCGAGCGCGGCGACAATCGCCGCTATGCACATCACGTTGATCGAAGACGACGTCGACCTCGGCCAGGCCGTAGCCGATCACCTCTTGGCCCAAGGTCATGCCGTGGAGTGGCTCAAAACAGCTGCACATGCCCGCGAGGCGCTGGCCCGCCTGGGCGAGCACCGCGACAGCGACATGGCCTTGCTCGACCTCGGCCTGCCCGACGGCGACGGCATGGACTTGCTCGCCGAGGTGCGAGGCCACACCACCCCCTTCCCGGTGCTGGTGCTGAGTGCGCGTGATCAGATCCGCGACCGCATCCACGGCCTGGCCTCGGGTGCCGACGATTACCTGGTCAAGCCCTTTGATCTGGACGAACTGAGCGCCCGGGTCGATGCCGTGGCACGGCGCTATGCGCTGGCACCGGCTCCTCTTCTGGCATTGAGCGGGGGGGCGCAGGTCGACTTTCAGGCGCAGATGGTGCGGCGCGATGGCCTCACCCTGTCGCTTACCGCCATGGAATGGGCCCTGCTGCGCTGCCTGGCCGTGCACCCTGGCCAGACCTGGAGCAAGGAGGCCTTGGCGCGCCGCCTCTATTCGCAAGGCGAGAGCAGTGACAGCAACACGCTGGAAGTGTTGATCAGCCGCCTGCGCAAGAAGCTCGGCTCCGAGGCCATCAGCACCACCCGCCAGCTCGGCTACCGGCTGGAGCGCCAACCGGGATGACACCTCACCGCTGGAGCCTGGCACGGCTGCTGCGGCGCCGCCTGCTCGTCGCGGTGACGGTGCTTTGGACGGCGGCGGCGCTGGTCGCCATCATCGCCGTGCGCTATGAGCTCAATTCCGTGCTGGACGGCGCCCTGCTGTCATTGGCCGAACAGATTCCCCTCGAACCCGACGCGAGGTCGCCCGATGCCCCGGCTTCGCTGCCGGCCGTGCCCAAAGAGGAGGTCATGCACGTGCTGGTGCGCAACGCGTCGGGTTCGGTGCTGCGCCAGTCGGGCCCCACACGCCACGTGCCTTGGCCATTGGACAAAGCCCCCGGCGTGGCAACCGTCAACGGCTGGCGCGTGGCCACACGGCGCACCATCGACAACAACGTGATCGTGCAAGTAGGCGAGCCGCTCAACGAACGGCGCCAAGCCCTCACCGAAAGCACCGCCGCGCTGGTGTTGCCCCTGCTTGCGCTGCTGCCGCTGGCGGCCTGGCTGATCGACTTGTTGCTGCGCCGCTCGTTCAAGGGCGTGCAGCAGGCCAGCGAGCAGTTGCGCTCGCGACCCGAGGGCGACATTTCGCCGCTGCAGGCCAATGACCTGCCGTCGGAGTTCGAGCCCATGCTCGCGTCCATCAATGCGCTGGTCGACCGCTTGCAAGGTGTGGTGCGCGCCGAACGCGCCTTTGCTGCCAGCAGCGCGCACGAGCTGCGCACACCGCTGGCCGCGGCGCGTGCCCAGGCACAGCGGCTGGTCGCCGAGTTGCCCGAAGGCGACGCCCAAGAGCGCGCGCTCGCGCTGGTGCGATCGCTCGACCGCCTGAGCAACACCGCCACGAAGCTGCTGCAACTCTCGCGCGTGGAGTCGGGCATCGGCCTTGCGCGCGAGCCGGTCGACTTGCGGCAACTGGCCACCCTGGTGCTGGACGAGTTCCGCCACCACGCCGACGCTACGCACCGACTCAAAGTGCAGCTGCCCGATCAGCCGGTGATCGTGCAGGGTGACATCGACGCGCTGGGCATTGCCATTCGCAACCTGATCGACAACGCGCTCAAGCACGCACCACAGGCACAGGTTGAAGTGCGCGTCGAGGCTCCTGGCCGGGTGATCGTGAGCGATGACGGCCCCGGTGTGCCAACCCACATGCTTGCCACCTTGTCAGAACCGTATTCGCGCGGCTCGGCACGCACCGACGGCACCGGCCTCGGCCTGGCCATCGTGGCGCGCATTGCCCAGCAACAGCACTCCAGCCTGGTGCTGCAGTCACCGCTGCCGGGCAGCGCACGGGGCTTCCGCGCCACACTGACCATCGCCCCAACGGCCGCCTGATCGATGCTGTTTTTTCGCCGAACCGCCGCCTCCTCCACCAGCACCGCTTTCGAAGGCTGGAACCCACTGACACTGGGCTGGATTGCCGCCGCCTGGATGGCCAGCCTGGCCAACTGGCCGCTGTGGTCGACCTTGAACCGCCTGCCAGAAATGGGGTCGCTGCGCGGGCGATTGTTCATGCTCGCGCTGTGCGGCATGGTGATGGGGCTCACCGCGCTGGTGCTCACCGTGGCCGCCTGGCGCTGGAGCATCAAGCCGGTGTTGGCGCTGTTCCTGCTGGCGGCGGCGGCCGGGGCGCATTTCATGGGCGCCTACAACGTGGTGATCGACTCCACGATGATGGTCAACGTGCTGCAGACCGACCCGCGCGAAACACGCGACCTGCTCAGTCTGCGCTTTTTTGGCAACATCTTCGTGCTCGGCGTGGTGCCACTGGTGTGGCTGGTGCGGGTTCGGGTTCAGCGCCTGGGAACATGGCGGCAGCTCAAGCGAAACCTGCTGGGTGCCGTTGTGGCCATCGCCTTGATGATGTCGCTCTTGCTGCTGTTCTTTGCCGACATGTCGGCCACGATGCGCAACCACAAGTCGGTGCGCTATCTCATCAACCCGCTCAATTCCTTCTATGCCCTCGGTGTGGTGGTGGCGGATGCGCATGCCACACCAAGCGGGCCGCCGCTGGCGGTGGGTGCTGACGCGAAACTCGCCCCCCGCCCTGAAGGCACCAAGCCGCCATTGCTGCTGCTGGTGGTAGGTGAAACCGCCCGTGCCAGCAACTTTTCACTCAACGGCTATGCGCGTCCCACCAACCCGCGGCTCGCCATGCTCGACGTGCTGAGTTTTCGCGAGGTGAGTTCTTGCGGCACCAGCACCGCCACGTCACTGCCATGCATGTTTTCAGTGTTCGGCAAGGCGAGCTTCGAGGCCGAGTCACGCCCGCGCGAAAACCTGCTCGATGTGCTGCAGCATGCCGGCCTCGCGGTGCTGTGGGTCGACAACCAGGCCGGCTGCAAGGGCCTGTGCGAACGGGTGCCGAATGCACACGCCAACGAGCTGGCGCCTGCGGCGGCTCCGCTGCCCAAGGGCTTGTGTGCCGATGGCGAATGTCTTGACGCCGCCTTGCTGCACGGCCTGGATGAACGCATCGCCGCACTGCCTGCCGAGCGGCGTGAGCGCGGCGTGGTGGTCGTGCTGCACCAGATGGGCAGCCACGGGCCGGCGTACTGGAAACGATCGCCGCCCGACCAAAAATCGTTTCAGCCCGAATGCCAGACCAACGTGCTGCAAAGCTGCGACCGGCAAGCGCTGGTCAACACCTACGACAACTCCATTGCCTACACCGACCAGGTGCTGGCCAACGCCATTGGCTGGCTCAAGGGGCGAGCCGGCAGCCACAGCGCCGCCATGCTGTATGTGTCAGACCACGGTGAATCGCTGGGCGAAAACAACCTCTACCTGCACGGCCTGCCTTATGCCTTTGCCCCGCGCGAACAAACCCATGTGCCGATGGTGATGTGGTTCTCCGGCGCCGCGGCGCTGCAGCTCCAGCCCGGCTGCCTGAAAGAACGGTTGAACACCGCCCTCAGCCACGACAACCTGTCGCATACCGTGCTCGGGATGGTTGGTGTGCAAACGCAGGTCTATCGCGAAGCACTCGACGCCCTGGCACCCTGCCGTCTGCGCTAACAGCGCTTGATCAGAACAACTCGGCCTGCCCGTTCGTGGGCGCGAGCCGGGGCTTGCGAAACAGCGTGAGGTCGAGCTCGGTGCGGGTCTTGTTCAGGCCCAGGCGCGCACAGGCCTTGGTGAAACGTTGGTTGAGCAACTGGGCCCACACGCCCTCGCCTTTCATGCGGCTGCCGAAGGTGGCGTCGTAGTCTTTGCCGCCACGCATCTCGCGCACACGCGCCATCACACGGCCGGCGCGTTCAGGAAAGTGCTGCTCCAGCCACTGCTGAAACAGCGGGTTCACCTCCCAGGGCAGGCGCAGCACAACGCTGAAGGCCGAGCGTGCGCCCGCCGCGGCTGCAGCTTCGAGAATGCGCTCGATCTCGGGTTCGTTGATGAACGGAATGACCGGCGACAAGCTCACCCCCACCGGCACGCCCGCCTTTGCCAGCGTCTCGATGGTGCGCAGCCGCCGCTGCGGCGAAGCGGCGCGAGGCTCCAGGATGCGCGAAAGATTGGCATCGAGCGACGTGACCGACACATACACCGCCACCAGGTGCTCGGCCGCCATCGGCGTGATGAGATCAAGGTCACGCTCTACGCCCGACGACTTGGTGACCAGCGAAAACGGGTGCTTGCATTCGGCCATCAACTCGATGAGCGAACGTGTGATGCCAAGCTTGCGTTCGATGGGCTGGTAGGCGTCTGTCGCCGAGCCGATGTTCAGCAGCCCGGGCTCGTAGCTGTGGCTCGCAAACGCCTCACGCAGGCGCTGCGCGGCGTTCACCTTGGCAATGATGCGGGTCTCGAAATCAAGCCCCGGCGACATGTTGAGGTAGCTGTGTGTGGGCCGCGCAAAGCAGTAGATGCAGCCATGCTCGCAGCCCCGGTAGGGGTTGATCGACAGGTCGAACGAGATGTCGGGGGAGTCGTTGCTGGACAGGATGGACTTGACCTGCTCTTCGATGATCTGCGTGGCCACCGGCACGTGTTCTTCACTCGCGGCCTGTTCGAGCGTGCCCCAGCCGTCGTCAAAACTTTCGCTGGGCTGGCGGGTGTAGCGGTGAACGATGGCCCAGGCCGTGCCACGGCCTTTGATCCGGCCTAGGTCGAGGGGCGCTGAGGGCGGTTTTTGCATGGTGTGCTTTACGAGGGGTTCCTTTGGCTCCAGTTACATAGGGGCTACTGGATGAATACACAGCCCATCGTAACGCCTGAGTCCGGCGAAAACCACCTCGCAACTGCAACTAACTTCCGGATCGGTTAGCCGGCGCAGAGGCTTGTATCTGGAGACGCTGCGCTCGCAACCAACCCACGGGTATGCGCATGCGTCGCATCTAGAACGATTCAGATGCGTGCGTGGTGCCGTTCGTGCAGGGCTGCATTGAGCCCGGCGCTAAGGTGCGAACCGATGGCTCAGCAGCTTGCCGTTCGTTGGGAACGCCGGGTTCCCTCCCCACATCAGCTGCGATTGCGATGGCGCATCAAGAAAGCGGTGGTGATCAAGCCCAGCAACATCAGTACATATGTCTGCGGCTCAGGCACAGGTGTGGTGATGCCCGTGACCGAACTCCACGACTTACCTTCTGACAGAAAGTCGGCAGGCCAAACGGCATCGCTCGACACGCCCGCGTGAGTGAAGGTGCCGCCGAGCGGGAAGTCCCCACCACCGCCCGGCGCGCCGGTCATGCGTTCGCCTGCTGAGGAGGCAAAACTCGGCGTGTTGCCACCGACGAGGAGAGAGCCAAATTCCTGGGACATGCGCTTGCCGCGCGCAGCGTCGTGTTCACCGAAGCTGGCCTGACCGAGCCATGTCTGGGTGGGGTGAACCACACTCTCGAAACGGTTGTTCGCGACATGGTTGTTGGTCATGGCCATCAGCGGCGTCGCACACAACATGCTGAGAAGCAGGGGCAGCCGGCAAGCATTTGAGTTCACGAGTGATCCTTCGATGTCCACAACGGATAGGAGGCAGTCCGGCCCTGAGACAAGGCCTCGACCGTCATGTCGATTGACTCAATCAACATGTATTCGTTTGTATCGAAAGCGGAGGGTTGCGGTCAGTGCGCTGTCGCACGCAGCGTTAGCGCCCATCCCCCCTGATTGAGGGTCTCTCACGCGCAGACCACGGTCATTCCAGTGGAAGAACGAGGTCGATCCCGCCTGTGAACGGCCCCTTCGATTGCGACATCCTGGCCGGCTCTGGCGTGAAACCAGCTCTGCCGATCGCCTCCCGGAAGGCGTCGGATCGGGCCCAACTCGGTTCAATTTCAACCGAGTAGGTCTCCATGTTGACGCGAACTCTCGCGCCACTGTCCAGCGCCTTCAGCGTCTTCACGATGGTGCCGGCCGAGCGGCTCGAAAACATGTCTCGCACTTTGAAGGTGATCAAGATGATCTCCAGAGTGGGGAAGGGCAGGCTGCAAGATACCGTCGCCCGCGATTTCCTTCTGTGCTCTAGCCAACACAGGGGGCTGATGACTGCGCAAATCATTGATGTCCGAAAGCATCAATGGGTCACGCCGTTAGCCAGCCTCAGTACATGTCGCTGCCCGAACTCCCCGGTGCCATGTTCTCGAATTTCGTCAGCGGCTTGAGGAAGGCGAGCTTCACCATGCCGGTGGGGCCGTTACGCTGCTTGCCGATGATGATCTCGGCCACGCCCGGCTCCTTGCACGCTTCCTTGGTGTAGTAGTCGTCGCGGTAGATGAACATGATCACGTCGGCGTCCTGCTCGATGGCACCCGACTCGCGCAGGTCGCTCATCATCGGGCGCTTGTCGGTGCGTGACTCGACGCTGCGGTTGAGCTGCGAGAGTGCGATCACCGGGCACTTCAGCTCTTTGGCGAGAGATTTCAAACCACGCGAGATTTCACCAATGACCGTGGCTCGGTTTTCTTCACTGCCACCACCGCTGCCGCTCATGAGCTGCAGGTAGTCGACCACGATCAAACCCAGTTGCCCGCACTGACGTGCCTGGCGGCGCGCACGAGCGCGCAACTCTGTGGGCGTAAGGGCCGAGCCTTCGTCGATGAACACGGAGGCCTTGCCGAGCTTCTCGACAGCTTCAGACAAACGGCCCCATTCGTCATCACGCAACGCACCGGTACGCAGGTGGGACTGGTCGATGCGGCCGAGCGAACCCACCATCCGCAGTGCGAGCTGCGCCGCACCCATTTCCATCGAAAACACCACGACGGGCAAGCCTTCGTTGACCGCCACGTGCTCCGCGATGTTGAGCGCGAACGCCGTCTTGCCCATCGATGGCCGCGCCGCCAAGATGATCAGATCGCCAGCCTGCAAGCCGGCGGTCATCTTGTCCATGTCATAGAAGCCGGTGCGCACGCCGGTCACCTCTTCGGCGCCGTTTTCGTGCAGCTCGTTCACGCGGTCGATCAGTTGAACCACAAGCGTGTCCATGCTGATGAAGCCCTGGCGCGAGCGTGAACCTTCTTCACCGATCTTGAAGATCTTGCTCTCGGCTTCGTCCAGGATTTGCGGCACCGGCCGGCCCTGCGGATTGAAGGCAGCGGTGGCGATCTCGTCGCTGGCTGCCACCAGCTTGCGCAGCACCGCCCGCTCACGCACGATCTCGGCATAGCGGCGTAGATTGGCAGCACTGGGCACGCTTTGCGCCAGGGCGTTCAAGCTGGCCAGGCCACCACACTCCTCTGCCTTGCCCAGGCTTTGGAGTCGCTCGAACACCGTGATGACATCGGCCGGTTTGGATCCGTTGATCAGATACCCGATGGCGGCATAAATCAGCCGGTGGTCATGGCGATAAAAATCGCTGTCGGTCAGGATGTCTCCTGCACGGTCCCACGCGCTGTTGTCGATCAGCAGGCCCCCGATCACGCTTTGTTCAGCCTCGATGGAATGCGGCGGGATGCGCAGCCGCGCCACCTCATCATCAGGTCGTGAAGAACCGGTAAATTCGTTGCTTGAGAAGACGGCGGCCATCGGGGGATGATACGAACGCCTTGCGCCACGCCTGTGGACAAAGCTGGGGAAATTCGGGGGGCTTGCGGTGGAAATCAAGCCCAACAAAGAAAAAGGGCCGGCGGTGCCGACCCTTGATCGCGGAGCGCGGGTAAACCTCAGTCGGTGTCGCCCACCACCACCACCTTGACGTCGACCACCACATCGGTGTGCGCAGCGACGCTCACCGTGTGTTCGCCAACCGTCTTCAGCGGGCCGTTGGGCATGCGCACTTGCGCCTTGGCCACCTTGAAGTCGATTCGCGTGAGCGCTTCGGCGATGTCATGGTTGGTCACGGAGCCGAACAGACGGCCGTCAACACCCGCCTTTTGCGTGATGTGAACGGTGCGGCCGCTCATCTTCTCGCCCAGGGCTTGTGCCACGGCCAGCTTCTCGGCGGCGGCCTTTTCAAGTTCAACGCGCTTGACTTCGAATTCCTTGATCGCGGTCTCGGTGGCGCGGCGTGCGGCACGTTGGGGGATCAGGAAGTTGCGTGCGTAGCCGTCTTTCACCTTGACGACGTCGCCCAGGTTGCCGAGGTTGGCCACTTTTTCCAGCAGGATGATTTGCATGTTGGTGCTCCTCAGACCTTGTGCTGGTCGCTGTACGGCAGCATCGCGAGGAAACGCGCGCGCTTGATACAGGTGGTCAGCTGGCGCTGGAAGAAGGCACGCGTACCGGTCAGGCGAGCCGGCGTGATCTTGCCGTTTTCACCGATGAAGTCGCGCAGCGTGTCGATGTCCTTGTAGTCGATTTGCTCGACGCCGGTCACCGTGAAGCGGCAGAAGCGCTTGCGGCGAAACAGCAGGGACTGTTGGTTGCGTTTGGGTTTGCGATCCTTTGAGAATCGACCTTTACCACGTGGCGGGGGCATTTTTCACCTCACTTGAATATCTATCCGGAACAAACATTGAGCGAAGAACAACCGCGTTCAGGCTCACTCGAATTCAGTCACATGCAGAACGGCGCCGCGGCCATTGCGCTGGTTGGTCAGAAAGCCGGCAAAGGTGCCCGCTGCTCCGATCTCCAGCCCGACCAGGCGCTGTGCGATCTCCCCGATGGCCACCGCACGCATCTCCATGGAGATTTGGCGCACCTGGCCGGCTTCGGTGACTTGCGATTCATGCTTGAGGCTGAAATCACAGGCCGGAAGGCCGGCAGGGGTGTATCGCATGGCGCCTCGCTCCACCAGTTGTGCCGACAGAACCACCCGGTTCATGCCGCCTCAACCAATTTGAGCGCTGGGCACCTGGCCGTCAGGCCGAGGCTTCCTGCTGTTGCTGCGGTGCCTTGCGGGCGTCTTCTTTCTCGACCGACTTCATCATCACCGAGGGGCCGGTCTCGGCCTTGGTCTTGACGACGGTCAGGTGACGCAGCACGGCATCGTTGAAACGGAAACCCGTTTCCAGCTCGGCCAGAACTTCTTTGCTGGCTTCGATGTTGATGCACAGGTAGTGCGCCTTGGCGAGCTTCTGGATCAGGTAAGCCATTTGGCGGCGGCCCCAATCTTCAACCCGGTGCACCTTGCCACCGCCAGCGGTGACCGTGCTCTTGTAGCGCTCCAGCATGGCCGGAACCTGTTCGCTCTGATCCGGATGGATGAGCAGGATGATTTCGTAATGACGCATAAGACTCCTTCTGGTTTCCGTCTGCCCGCCGGACATCGGCGGGTTTTCGGGTAAGCCACCCCGTAGGCGTCTGTGTGAAAGATCAGAAATGACCTCTCAACCGGGTGTGGCAAGGTAAGCCCGCGATTCTACTCTGAAAAGCGCCTTCGCCGCCAAGGCCTCAAGTGGGGTGGCGAATGCGGTCGACGAAGTCGTCACTGCGGGTGCCACCGGGGCGTGACAACAAGCTGCCAAGCACGGTGACGGCAAAGCCCAGCCCCACGCCGAACACTCCGGCCGAGATGGGTTGGATGCCAAACCACAGGCTCACAGGCGACGAAATGCCAAAAACGCCACGCAGCCAGGCCTCGTTGCGAACCATGTAGTAAACGGTCAGGAGCAACCCGCTGGCCATACCGAGCACGACGCCGGTCGCATTGGCGCGCTTCCAGAACACGCCCAGCACCAATGCCGGGAACAGCGCCGAGGCCGCGATCGAAAACGCGGCCGACACCAGAAACACGATATCGGCCGGCTTTTGCGCTGCCACCCCCGCAGCGCTCAAGGCAACGACCAGCAGCAGCATTTTGGAGATGGTGACGCGCCGGCTGTTGGAGGCCTTGGGGTCGACCACCTTGAAGTACAGGTCGTGCGACAAGGCGTTGGAGATGGTGAGCAACAAACCATCGGCGGTGGACAAGGCCGCGGCCAGCGCCCCGGCTGCGACCAGGCCCGACACCACAAACGGCAGGCCGCCGATCTCGGGTGTGGCCAGCACGATCATGTCGGTGCCGATTCGGATTTCACCCAACTGCAAGATGCCATCGCGGTTGATGTCGATCACCGACAGCAGCCCCGGGTCGACC
>JACMKW010000218.1 GCA_014379885.1 Rhizobacter sp. | reverse complement strand
GGCGCAGCCTCCGAGGCCTTCAGCCAGCGCAACATCAACTGCAGCATCGCCGAAAGCATCGAGCGGTTTGCGCCGGTCGTGGAAGCCGCGCACGCAAAAGGGCTCAAGGTGCGGGGTGCCATCTCGTGCGCACTGGGCTGCCCGTACCAGGGCGAGGTGAGTGCCGATGAGGTGGAGAACGTGGTGCGCTTGATGAAGGGCATTGGCGTGGACCACTGCGGCGTGGCCGACACCATCGGCGTGGGCACACCACGTGCGGTGCAGCGTGCGATGGAGCGTGCGCTCAAGCACTACCCGCTGGTGGAAGTGAGTGGCCATTTCCACGACACCTATGGGCAAGCGCTCTCCAACATCTATGCCTGCCTGGAGATGGGCATTCACACCTTCGATGCAAGCGTGGCCGGCCTGGGCGGCTGCCCGTATGCCAAGGGCGCGACCGGCAACGTGGCCACCGAAGACGTGCTGTTCATGCTGAATGGTTTGGGCATCTCGACCGGCATCGACATCGACCAACTGGTGGATGCCGGCGCCTACATCTCGGGCGTGATTGGCCGGCCACCGGCGTCGCGTGTGGGCAAGGCCTTGTTGGCCAAGCGCGAGTCCAAGCGAGAGCAGGCCTGCCAATGAGCAACGACGCCATCGACGCGCGGCCGGAGGGGTTTCGCCGTGTGAGCGAGGTGTTGGCCACGTTGGGTCACCCTCACCCACCGCAGTTCCTTGACGTGACCGCACGCACGGCCCAGGAAGCGGCCGATGCGCTGGGCTTGCAACTGGGGCAGATCGCCAAGAGCGTGATCTTCAAGCGCAAGCTCGACGGCGTGGCCGTGCTGGTGGTGACCTCGGGCGACCGACGCGTCGATGTGGAGAAGGTGGCGGCCCTCACCGGCCCGCTCGGCCGCGCCGACGCCGACTTCGTGAAGGCCAGCACCGGCTTCAGCATTGGTGGCGTGTCGCCGGTGGGGCACCTCACGCCACCGGTGGTGCTGATCGACCGCGAGTTGCTGCGCTTTGAAGAGATCTGGGCCGCAGCCGGCCACCCCAACGGTGTGTTCAAGCTCAGCCCGGCGCAACTGCAGGCGCTGACGGGAGCACCGCTGGCTGATGTCACACCCTGACGTCCCGCCGTGAAGTCGATGCCAGAACCTGCTGCCACTGCTGTGCCCAGCCCCTGCATCAGCGTGTGTCAGATGGACGCCGCCAGCGGCCTGTGTGCAGGCTGCCTGCGCACGCTGGAAGAGATTGCGGCTTGGGGCACGTTGGGCGATGACGCCAAGCGCGCGGTCTGGCTGCTGATCGAACAACGCCAACCACTTTGCGTCACCCCGCCGACCCCATGAAGCATCTGCGTTTCACCTTCGATGTGATCTCGCCTTACGCTTACCTGGCGTTCGAGCGACTCCCGCAAGCGCTGCAAGGCATCAGCCACGAGGTGAGCTACCAGCCCGTGCTGTTCGCGGGCCTGTTGCAGCACTGGGGCCAGAAAGGCCCGGCCGAGATCACGCCCAAACGAGACTGGAGCTATCGCCAGGTGATGTGGCTTGCGCATGAGCAAGGCATACCGTTCGAGATGCCTGCGCAGCACCCGTTCAACCCGCTCGCCTTGTTGCGCCTCACGCTGGCCTGCACACCTGCCGGCCTCACGCCCAACCGCTGGGTGTGCGAACAGGTGCTGCGCCATGTCTGGCGCGGTGGCGCCGATGCGGCCGATGCCGGCCGGCTGGCAGCCTTGACACAGCGCCTCGCGCCGCAGCGCGAGCCCGCAGGTGCCGAGGTGAAAGACGAGCTCAAGGCCGCCACTGCCGATGCCGCGGCGCGTGGTGTGTTCGGTGTGCCCACGGTCGAGGTCGATGGCCGCCACTTCTGGGGCTTGGACGGCTTGGAGATGCTGTCGGCGTACTTGCGTGGTGACCCCTGGTTCGACGGCTCCGCCTGGGAAGCCGCGGCCACCCTGCCGCAAGGCATTCAGCGAAAACACTGATCTCGATAGCCCTGTAAATCTCACATTGAGAAACGAAATCACAGGGTTTGACCTGAGTTTGTCAGCTTCGTATCAGCGTGGCGTCAGGGCAGGGTCAGAGCCTGCCCCCAAGATGCCGCATCCTCATCGTCGGTGAGGGCATATACGAGGAGATATTCATGGCAACTGGATCCGCAATCGGCAAGCCGATGACGCCCGAAGAAAAGAAGGTCATCTTCGCTTCGAGCCTTGGCACCGTTTTCGAGTGGTACGACTT
>JACMKW010000217.1 GCA_014379885.1 Rhizobacter sp. | reverse complement strand
TACGCACTGCGTGCGTATCGAAGCCTTGCTCCGCATACAGCTGCAAGGGGCTTCGATACCTCAGCCTGAGCGGTCGGTGGTGTACGCGGAGCCGTCACCTGAGCAGGCACCGTCATTCCCGCGAAAGCGGGAATCCACGCGATGGCACGTTCTGGATTCCCGCTTTCGCGGGAATGACAGGCGGTCTTCAGCAGCCGCACCCTACTTCGCCGCCGGGCAATCGCGCGCTGCTGCACCTTCGGTGGGTGCCTGCTGCACCGCATCCGGCGCACACACGGTGCCCGATTGCGCGGTGGCGAGCTTGTAGCTGCGCTTGAACACGTTCACCGCCGAGCCGGGCACGGCACCACCGCGGCCCATGTCAGCTTGCGCCGAAGCGCGTGCGCCGAAGAACACGTCAGCTGCGCCGGGCTGGCCATTGCTGGCGCTGTTGACAGGGCCGGAGCCGCCAGCGTCTTGCGCGCTGCGGTCTTCCACCGTGGGCAGCGCACCGCTGCCACTTTGCGCACCCGGGATCAACGCGCCTCCCACGCCCTGACCGCTCGCGGCACCTGCACCGGTGCTGCCTGCAGTGCCACCAGCCAGTGAACCAAAACCCGCGCCGACTCCCGCAAAACCCACCGTGCTGTTGTTGAAGCCGGCAATGCCGCCGAGGCCTGGGATGGCCACGCCGGTGTTCGAGTCGGTGATGGTCGCGCCGTTGGCCACCTTGATGATGCCGTCGTAGACGAACACCCGCGTGCCGGCACGATCCGGTGAAGCGGCCGCGCTCAATGAATCAGACAGCACCCCCGACAGCTGGTAGGCCTGCGGAATGCCGGCCAACGGGTTCAGCGGCGCAGGCGCCTCGAACGGGTTGACCTGGCGCCGATCGGGGTTCAACTGCAGGAAGCTCGGCAACAGCCCCGCGCCGCTTTGCACCGGTGCACCTGTGGTGGGGTAGAGGCTTGATGCGAGGCTCACGCCAGTGGCCGAGCCGTTGGTGACGAGCGTGGGGCTGATGATGCGCAGCGTGCCCGTGGCACCGGGGTCGCGCCAGGCGCTGGCTGTCCAGGCGCTCACGTTGGTGGCGCCTGAAGTAGGCAAGGTGGTGGCCGGTGGCAGGCCCGAGAGGTTGATGCTGTTGAGCGCCACTTGCGTGAGCTGCACCGTGTCGCGGAAGTTGTTGCCCGCGGTGCCCGGCACGATCAGGAAGGTGTGCGTGGCCGTGCCGCTGCCCGCGAGCAACTCCACGATCTGAGTGCGCGTGCTGCCACCGCTGGTGAAGGTGCGCGAGGCCAGCGCCGGCAGTGTGATGGTGAAGATGCCGTCCACCGGCACGCTGGCCGTGAGGTTGGTTTGCAGCAGCTGGCCCGGTTCGGCCTGGTCGATGCGCGAGAAGAACGAGTTGGAGTCAGGGCTGATCAGCTGAACCCGCGTGCCCCACACGAAGCTGCTCGTGTCGCCCGTTTCACGAAAGCTCAGCAGCTTGAGGCCAATGCCTTTTTGCGCCGCCGTCACGGCCGGGTCGGTGGGTGCCGAGACGATGGGGGTCTGGCTCAGCTCGGTTAACACGGGCGCCGGGTCGGTGAGGCGCATGGCGGTTTGTGGCGTGTGGTTGGCCACGCCGGCCACCGAGCCGGTGCCGATCTGAATGACACGGCTGGCCGCGAGGCCGGTGTTCGCCGCAACCAGCGTGCCTACATTGGTGGGATCCTGGAAGTTGGCCACGTTGTTGGCCACTTCGATCTTGGCCACCTCTTGCAGCACCACCGCCGGCACGTGCGGGCCGGCAGGGATGTCGGGTAGTTGCACCACGCTCGGCAGGCCTTGCACGCTGCGCACCGCTTGCCCGGCCAGTGCATAGCCGGGGGCGATGACCTTGCCTGCCGTCACGTTGAACACGTTCAGGTCAGACGCCACCGGGTCGGCATTGCTGCTGATGGTGCCGACCAATTGGTAGCTGCCGTCGGGGTTGCGTTGGCGCAGGCCGGCCACGTCGACCACAAAACCATCGGCGTCGGTGCGCACCTGGTGAATGGGCGGCGGGCTACCCGGCCCCGCTTCGTACCACGACACGGTGAAGGTGTTCACCGGCAGTTGCGCCATCTCACGCGTGTTGTCGTACAGCGCCAGCACGCGGCCGGTGATGCGGATGCCGTAGCCGGTTTTCTGGTCGTCGGTGCCACCGCGCACACCATCGGCGCCGACGGAGTCGTGGCCGCGCGAGTAGACGCTGCTGCCGAGATACACACCATCGGTGGCCTGGGTGTTGCCGCCGGTGAGTTCGATGTCGCCCTTGTTGACGGCGATCTCGTTGTTGCTGACGATGCGCCGCCCGGCCGTCACTTGCAGGCCGGGTGTTGAGTCGGCGGGGTTGGTGTTGCCGTCGAGGTTGAGGCCGTTGAGCTCCACCGAGCCCAGCGGCGCGCTGATCACCACCCGCCCCACGTTGGGCCGGTACTGCGTGAGGTAGCCGCGGGCGTAATCCACCTAACCCGTGTTCAGCAGCACGGGGTTGCCGCCGAACGTGCCACTGGCGTTGCCACCCAGGCCGCGCTTGAGGGTCACGTTGCCGGTATCAGACGTGAGCTGCACACGGTTGTAGGCAATCAGTTCCCCCACTTCCACGTTCCCAGCGCCGCGCACGGTGATGATGGAGCGCGTGGTGTGGGCGCCCGCGTCGAGCGTGGCGTTTTGGGCGGCGTCGGTGCCGGTGGTGCTGGCGAGCACGGTCACCGTGCCTTGGGTGGAGCGCAGGTCAATCGCACCCGAGCGGGTTTGAATGTCGCCATTCACGCTGAGGTTGCCCTGGCTGGTGAGCGAAATGTTGGCGGCATCGCCATCGGCACGAATGCCGGCGTTGCCAAGCGTCACGGTGCTGGCGCGCGAGGTGACCGACACGCTGCCGTTGCCGGTGGTGGTGGCAATGCCCGCACCATTGAGCAAAGACACTGCGCCACCGGCCGCCACGTTGACGGCCCCTTCGCTGAAGAGCGAGCTGGTGCGCAGCGTGACGCTGCCTGCGCTGCTGTCGATGTTGATGCCACCGCTGCCGGCTGCACCACCGGCCACGTCG
>JACMKW010000216.1 GCA_014379885.1 Rhizobacter sp. | reverse complement strand
TGAAGTCGATGATGGCCAGTGGCTGGGACGAAGACGTGGCCCTGGCCGCGCTCGAAGAAACCTTGTCCGGCTTTCTGAAAGAGCATGCGCAAGCCAACGGCCTGCCCGCTCCCGTGCCGGTGCCTGACCCCGACCTCACCAACGCGCCTACCTCGCTGGTGGTGGATGGCCACGAAATCAGAATCGTGATGACGCTGCGCAACCCGCGTGTCATCGTGTTCGGCAACCTGTTGTCGCACGCCGAATGCGACGAGCTCGTCGCGATGGCCCGCGTGCGGCTGGCGCGCTCCGAGACCGTGGTCACCAGCACCGGCGCGAGCGAGGTGAACGTTGCCCGCACCAGCGACGGCATGTTCTTCGGCCGTGGCGAGAACGCGCTGTGTGCACGCATCGAAGCCCGCATCGGCGCCTTGCTCGGTTGGCCGATCGAAAACGGTGAAGGCCTGCAGGTGCTGCGCTATCGCCCGGGCGCCGAGTACAAACCGCACTACGACTATTTCGACCCTGCGCAAGCGGGCACACCCAGCATCCTCAAGCGGGGTGGCCAGCGTGTAGGCACCGTGGTCACCTACCTCAACACACCCGAGCGCGGCGGCGCCACCACCTTCCCCGACATCAACCTCGAAGTGGCGCCGGTCAAGGGCAGCGCGGTGTTTTTCAGCTACGACCGCCCGCACCCCATGACCCGCACCTTGCATGGCGGCGCTCCCGTCCTGGCAGGTGAAAAGTGGGTCACCACCAAGTGGCTGCGGGAAGGACGGTTTGACTGAGGTAGCGCCTCTGCAAGGCATTCGTGTCGTCGACCTGACGCGCCTGTTGCCCGGTCCCTTGGCCACGCGGCATCTGATGGCGCTGGGCGCCGAGGTCATCAAGATCGAAGGCCCCGCCGAACAAGGCCAGGACGACGGCTCGCGTCTCTTCTGGCGCACGACCGAGGAACTGGCCGCTGATGAGCCGAGCCTGATGTTCCGCGAGCTCAACGATGGCAAGCAGCTGCACCGCCTAGACCTGGGAACCGAACGTGGGCGAGCGGGCCTGCACGAGTTGCTGCAGACGGCTGACGTGCTGGTGGAGGGTTTTCGCCCCGGTGTGATGAAGCGCCTCGGCCTCGGGTGGGACGAACTGCACGCGCGCTACCCGCGCCTTGTGATGTGCGCCATCAGCGGCTACGGCCAGCACAGCGTGTGGGCGCATCGGGCCGGGCATGACATCAACTACATCGCCATGTCGGGTGTGCTGGAGCAGCTCGCCACGGTTGACGGTGAAGTGATCACGCCCAACTTCCAGATCGGTGACCTGATGGGCGGCACGCAGGCGGCCGTGTGCGGCGTGCTCGCTGCGTTGCTCGGTGCACAACGAAGTGGCGTCGGCCGCTTCGTCGACATCTCAATGACGCACGAGGTGCTGCGCCACCACGTGCTGGCCGGCCTTGCTGTTGCGCGCACGGGCCGCGCGCCGCTGCAAGGGCGCGACCTGCTTTCGGGTGGCGCACCGTGCTATGGCGTGTATGCCACCACCGATGGCCGCTACGTGGCGGTGGGTGCGCTTGAGCTGCCGTTCTGGCGCCGCTTGTGCGAAACATTGGGCCGGCCCGACTGGGCGGCTCGGCACTGGTCGCTCGGCATGGTGGTGGGCAGCGATGAGTCCATGGCCTTGCGTGCTCAGGTTGGGTTCATCTTCAAGACAGAGTCTCTGGCGCATTGGGTTTCATTGTTCGATGCCGTCGATTGCTGCGTGACGCCCGTGCTGCGGCTCGATGAGGCGCAAAACCATGCGCTGCTCGCGGACTATTTCTCGAAGCAAGGTCAACCCGGGCTCTGAAGGCGGCGTTGTGGCTGGGAGCAAGAAGCTCTTAACCCTTTGCAAAGGACACCACCATGAACAAAATCATCGCTGCGTTGATCGCTGTCACCTTCTCGATGGGCGCTTTCGCCCAAGCCGCTTCGGCTCCTGCTGCTGCTCCCGCAGCCAAGGAAGCCAAGCCGGCTGCCGCCAAGGCAGAAAAGAAGGCCAAGGCCAAGAAGGCCAAGGCTGCGAAAAAGGCTGCTTCGGCTGCCTGAGCGTTTTCGCTCCGCATGAAAAAGCCGGCGCAAGCCGGCTTTTTTCATGGTGGTTTGAGTTTCACTTCAGCTCCACCTCAGCTTGGATTCAAGCGCGCCGACGAGGCGCCG
>JACMKW010000215.1 GCA_014379885.1 Rhizobacter sp. | reverse complement strand
TCACCAGTTTTGCCCAAGCCGCGCCAGGCGCGCATGGCCCCAATGGCGAACACCTCGATGGGCCCAGCGGAACGTCCCGCGCAGCGGGGTTGATGCGCTTGCCCGATGGCAGCGTCAATGCGCCGAAGCTCGCGCAGCGCCGCATGGGCATACGCACGCAACTGGCGCCCGTGACGGCGGCTTCCGCCAGCGTGCAGCTGCCCGGCCAGGTGGTGGTCGACCCCAACGCCGGTGGCCGGGTGCAGGCGGTGTATGGGGGTCGAATCGAACCCGGGCCGAAGGGCTTGCCGGTGGCCGGCGAGGCGGTGCGCAAAGGCCAGGTTCTGGCCTACCTGCGATACCAATCAGAGCCTTTCGCTGAAGCCAACCAGCAGTCGGAGGCGTCTGAGCTGCGGGCCAGCCGGATCACCGCGGAGCAGCGCGTGAAGCGCCTCGAATCGCTCGAAGGCACGGTGCCGACCAAGGACATCGAAGCAGCCCGCACCGAGCTCGCCAGCCTGCGCCAGCGCGAGAGCACGGTCGGTGGGAGCATCCGATCGCGCGAAACGCTCGTCTCACCGGTCTCGGGCGTCATCGCCCAGGCGAATGCGCTCAACGGCCAGGTGGTCGACGCCAAAGACCTGCTGTTCGACATCATCGATCCACAACGGCTGATGATCGAAGCCACCACGGCAGATGCCGCACTGGCCGCGAAGATCGCATCTGCCACGCTGGCGGGCGTGGAGGGCGTGACGCTGCGTGTGGTGGGCGCCGCGCGCACGCTGCGCGATGGGCGCATTCCGATCACCTTTCGTGCACAGGCCAAAGGGGCCCAAAACCTGGGCCTTGCGGTCGGCCAATCGGTCACCGTGCTCGCCCTGACCAAGGAGCAGTTGCAAGGCGTGGTGCTGCCGGCCGAGGCACTGGTGCGCAACAGCGCCAATGAGACCGTGGTCTACATCAAACTCAGTGCCGAACGCTACCTGCCGCAGCCGGTCACCGTGCAGCCGCTCGATGCCAAGACGGTGCTCGTGACCAAGGGCCTCGCGGCCGACAACCGGGTTGTGGTTCAAGGCGCGTCCTTGCTCAACCAGATTCGCTGAAAGCGCGACCATGTTCAATTGGATCGTTCGCTACAGCCTGCACAACCGGCTCTTCGTGCTGGCCCTGGCCGCGCTGCTGCTCGCGTATGGCGCGTTCACGGCCTGGCGCACGCCGGTGGATGTGTTCCCCGATCTCAACAAGCCCGTCATCACGGTTTTGACGGAAGCCGGGGGCATGGCGCCAGAAGAGGTGGAGCAGCTCATCACCTTTCCGATTGAGACGGCCCTCAACGGCATGCCGGGTGTGACGCGCGTGCGCTCGACCTCCGGGGTCGGTTTGTCGATTGCCTATGCCGAGTTCGACTGGGGCACCGACATCTACCGCAATCGACAGCTGGTCTCGGAGCGTCTCGCCTTGACGCGCGAGCAGCTGCCCGACGGCATCTCGCCAATCATGGGCCCGGTGTCTTCGATCATGGGCGAGATCATGCTCATCGCCCTGCCCTTGCAAACGGGTGAACAGCTCGCTTCACCCAT
>JACMKW010000214.1 GCA_014379885.1 Rhizobacter sp. | reverse complement strand
CTGGCCGTAGTGACCCGCGATCATGCGTTTGAGCAGGCCGGGGTGGGCAAAGTGCACCATGCCGCCGTCCTTGCCGTTGCCGATGGCTCCCGAGGCCCAGGTGGTCAGGTTCCGCGGGTGGCCCGTCTCCAGGAACGAGGCTTCGATGGCCTTGGCGATCTCTTCGGCAAAACCCATCATGGCCAGGCCGCCCAGCCACACCGTCGAACCATCTGGGATCAAGCCGGCCACGGCCTTGGCGTCTATCAGTTTGCTCATGGGTGTCTCGCAGGAAGGGAGTGGGCGGCAAGAGTCAAGTAATTATGATATTGAACTAAATTACTTCGGCCGATCAGGGTAAGTACTTAGAGTCTCCAATAGCGGAAAACTTGCCTGCAATGGGAGAGGCTTCTATGATGGCCGAACGCAAAAGTAGTTGTATTTTTTAACTAAATGTCTTTGAAATTGAATGACAAGCCGTCGCAATGAGCACTGAATTCCACCCCGTGTCTGGCCTGCTGGCCACGCTGAACCTGCTGCAGGTCAGCCAGGCGGGTGCCGTGGTGCACATCCGCCTCAATCGCCCGGCCAAGCGCAACGCGATTTCCGACACGCTGATTCAGCAGTTGCACACTGCCTTTGTCAATCTGCCTGCGGGCACGCGCGCGGCCATCGTCAGCGGCGAGGGCAACCACTTCTGTGCCGGCCTTGATTTGTCTGAGCTGGTGGAGCGCGACGTGGGCGAGGGCGTGTTGCATTCGCGCATGTGGCATGCGGCGTTTGACCAGGTGCAGTTCGGTTCGGTGCCGGTGGTGGCCGTGCTGCAAGGTGCGGTGGTCGGTGGTGGGTTGGAGCTTGCTTCGGCCACACACATTCGTGTGGCCGAAGCCTCGGCCTACTTCGGTTTGCCCGAAGGCCAGCGCGGCTTGTTCGTGGGCGGTGGCGGCTCGGCGCGCATTCCGCGCCTGATGGGCGTGGCCCGCATGAGCGACATGATGTTGACTGGCCGTGTCTACGACGCACAAGAAGGCATGGCCGCCGGCCTGGTGCAATACGTGGTGCCTGATGGCGCAGGCTTTGCCAAAGCGCTCGAACTCGCGCAGCGCATTGCGCAGAACGCACCGCTCTCCAACTACGCCGTCACGCATGCGCTGCCGCGCATTGCCGACCAGTCGCAATCCGATGGTCTGTTCACCGAATCGCTGATGGCCGCCGTGGCCGAGAGCACGCCCGATGCCAAAGACCGCTTGCGTGCCTTCCTGGAAGGGCGGGCGGGGAAGGTGGTGAAGTCGTGACGGTCGGGCCTAGCGCCGGGCCGCATCCCCCCGGGGGATCGGGCGCGGTACTCCGCGAGCGAGGGGCCGTCAAATATCGCAACGCCTCGGTGGGCGGGGCGATCAACGCCGCGCTCGAGATTCGTGGCGCTGGCGCACAGGTCTTGCGTTCCACCGAGCCGCTGGGTGAGTACCCGCAGCGCATCACCGATCGGCTGGAGCAATGGGCGCGTGAAGTGCCTGACCGCAGCTTTGTCGCCAAACGCACGCGTTTGACCGATGGCAGCGGTGGCGACTGGCGCCGCATCAGCTATGCCGACATGCTCGCCCGCGCGCAGGTTGTGGGCCAGGCCCTGGTGAACCGTGGCCTCTCGCCCGAGCGGCCGGTGGTCATCCTCTCTGACAACGACTTGGAGCACCTCACGCTGGTGATGGGCGCGCTGTGGGTGGGCGTGCCGCACGCCACCCTCTCGTCGGCCTACTCGGTGGTGGCGCAGGACTACACCAAGCTCAAGCACATCATCGACACGCTGAAGCCCGGTTTGATCTTTGCAAGCCACGGTGCGCCGTATGCGCGCGCCATCAACGCCTGTGTGGGCAGCGATGTGGAAGTGGTGCTGACCGAAGGCGAGATCGATGGCCGCAGAAGCACGCATTTCGATTCGCTGCTAGACACGCCGCTCTCCACCAGCAGCGTGGCCGCTCATGCGCGCGTGAGCGCCGACACCATCGCCAAGTTCATGTTCACCTCGGGCTCGACCAAGCACCCCAAAGGCGTGGTCATCACCCAGCGCATGTGGTGCGCCAACCAGCAGATGCTGCGCCAGTGCATGGCCTTTCTGAGTGAGGAGCCGCCGGTGCTGGTCGACTGGCTGCCCTGGAACCACACCTTCGGCGGCAACCACAACGTCGGCATCACGGTCTACAACGGCGGCACGCTCTACATCGACGACGGCAAGCCCACGCCCAAGGGCATGGCCGAGACGCTGCGCAACCTGCGCGAGATCCAACCGACCGTCTACTTCAACGTGCCCAAAGGCTTCGACGAGATCGCTACCGCGATGAACACCGATGCGGCGCT
>JACMKW010000213.1 GCA_014379885.1 Rhizobacter sp. | reverse complement strand
TGCACAAGGAGGGCTACGACTTCATCATGATCGGCCACAAGGGCCACCCCGAGGTCGAAGGCACCATGGGCCAGCTGACCGAAGGCATCTACCTCGTGGAAGACGTGGCCGACGTCGCGCATGTGAAGGTGGCCCAGACCGAGAAGCTGGCGGTGGTGACGCAGACCACGCTCTCGGTGGACGACGCAGCCGAGATTTTGGCCGCGGTGAAACAGCGCTTCCCGAGCGTGCGCGAGCCCAAGCAGCAAGACATCTGCTACGCCACGCAAAACCGGCAAGACGCCGTCAAGGTGCTGGCGCCGCAGGTGGATGTGCTCATCGTCGTGGGCAGCCCCACCAGCTCCAACAGCAACCGGTTGCGCGAGCTGGGCCAGCGCCTGGGCGCGCAGGCCCACATGGTCGACCAGCCTGAAGACCTGAAGCCCGAGTGGTTCGAGGGCAAGCGCCGCGTGGGCCTCACGGCTGGTGCATCGGCGCCCGACATCCTGGTGCAGCAGGTCATCACCCAGCTCAAGGCGCTGGGCGCGGTGTCGGTGCGCACCATCCCGGGGGTTGAAGAGACCATCCATTTCCCCTTGCCCAAGGGCCTGAGGCAGTGACCCGAAAAAGCCGCTTCTACAATCCTGACCATGCTTGATATCACCCTGCTGCGCAAAGATCTGGCGAGCGTCATCGCCACACTGGAAAAGCGCAAAACACCCCAGCCCTACCTCGATGTGACCCGGTTCCAGTCGCTGGAGTCCGAGCGCAAGAACTTGCAAACACGCACCGAAGAGCTGCAGGGCCGGCGCAACAGCTTGTCCAAGCAGATCGGCCAGCTCAAGGCCAAAGGTGAAGACACGGCGGTGGTGATGGCCGAAGTGGGTGGCCTGGCCGACGAGCTGAAGGCCTCGGCCGAGCGGCTGGAGGCCATTCAGGGCGAGCTGTCGCAGATGCTGATGAGCGTGCCCAACCTGCCGCATGCGAGCGTGCCGTTGGGGGCCGACGAGAACGGCAACGTGGAGCTGCACCGCTGGGGCACACCACGCGAATTCGACTTTCCGATCAAGGACCACGTCGATCTGGGTGCGCCGCTGGGCCTCGATTTCGACACCGGCGCCAAGCTCTCGGGCTCGCGCTTCAGCTTCTTGCGTGGTCCCGTGGCCAGGCTGCACCGCGCGTTGGCGCAGTTCATGCTGGACACGCAGACCCAGGCGCACGGCTACACCGAGTGCTACACGCCCTACATCGTCAACCGCGAAGTGCTCGAAGGCACGGGCCAGCTGCCCAAGTTCGAGGAAGACATGTTCTGGGTCAGCCGCGGTGGTGATGAAACGCAGGCGGTGCAGTACCTCATCTCCACTTCGGAAATTTCGCTCACCAACAGCGTGCGCGACATGGTGTTGCCGGCCGATCAGTTGCCGATCAAGCTCACCGCCCACAGCCCGTGCTTTCGCAGCGAGGCCGGCAGCGCAGGGCGTGACACGCGCGGCATGGTCCGCCAGCACCAGTTTGACAAGGTCGAGATGGTTCAGATCGTGCACCCCGACACCAGCTACGACGCGCTCGAAGAAATGCGTGGCCATGCCGAGGCCGTGTTGCAGAAGCTGGGCCTGCCGTATCGCGTGGTCACCTTGTGTGGCGGCGACATGGGTTTCACTGCGACGAAGACCTATGACCTCGAGGTGTGGTTGCCGGCGCAGAACACATTCCGCGAGATCAGCTCGGTCTCGAACTGTGAAGCCTTCCAGGCGCGGCGCATGCAATCGCGCTTCAAGAACGCCCAGGGCAAAAACGAACTGGTGCACACCTTGAATGGGTCCGGGCTGGCGGTGGGTCGCACCCTGGTGGCCGTGCTCGAGAACTACCAGAACGCCGACGGCTCGATCACCTTGCCCGAGGTGCTGCGTCCTTATCTGGGGGGTCAGGCGGTGTTGAAAGCCTGAGCTAGAATCTGCGGCTCGGCACAGACCCGCCGACGCCCCACGAATACCGGAGAGGTGGCAGAGTGGTCGAATGTACCTGACTCGAAATCAGGCGAACCGCAAGGTTCCGAGGGTTCGAATCCCTCCCTCTCCTCCAGTGATAAGTCCAGCAAGGTCTCACAAGGACCTAACAAAGCCCCGAAAACTCAGTGTTTGCGGGGCTTTTTGTCTGTATTGATCCAGCAAGGTCTTTTGACATCTAACGCGCTCCGGGGGACATTTAGGGGGAACGGCGAGCACTCGTGCCCCGTCTTCGTCGAAAGTCCCCCACATGCCGCTCACAGATGCAGCCTGCAAAAACGCGAAGTGCCCCGCCGGCCGCCCCCGGGAGCGCTACAGCGACAGCGGGGGTCTGTACCTGGAAGTGCAGCCCACCGGTGCCAAGCTCTGGCGGTGGAAGTACCGTTTCGCAGGCAAAGAGAAGCGCCTGGCGCTCGGCAGCTACCCCAAAGTGAGCTTGGCCACGGCCCGCCGCGATCGCGATAAGGCGCGCGACGTGCTGAAGGGCGGCAACGATCCCGTGCAGACCAAGCGCGACGTCAAGCTGGCCGCATCGGTGCGCATGGGCAACACGTTTGAGGCCGTGGCGCGCGCCTGGTTCGCCCACTGGAAGGGGCCTCGCTCGCCCAGGCATGCTGACTATGTGATCCGCCGGCTCGAGGCCGACGTGTTTCCGATTCTGGGCGCCAAGCCCATCGGCGACATCACAGCGCCGCAGCTGCTGGCCATGGCCAAAAAGGTCGAAAGCCGCGGCGCGCTCGACATTGCACGCCGGTGCTGGCAGACCTGCGGTCAGATCTTCGAGTATGCGCTGGCCCACGGAGCCGTTGAGCGCAATCCTTCTAAAGACGTGAAGCCCAGCGTCGCGCTGAAGCCGCGCGACAAGGAACACTTCGCACGCCTCGAAGCGAAGGAGATGCCGGAGCTGCTCCGCAAGATCGAGGCTTACCCCGGCTCGCCGTACACGCGCTTCGCCATGCAACTCGTGGCCCTGACCTTCGTGCGCACCGGTGAGCTCATTGGCGCCCGCTGGGAAGAGTTCGATCTCGACGCGGCCGAGTGGCGGATTCCGGCAGCGCGCATGAAGATGAAGACGCCTCACATCGTGCCCCTGTCTACGCAGGCCGTCGACGTGCTGCGCTGCCTGCGCGAACTCAAGGGGCTCAGCGGCCTACTGTTCCAGGGCCAGCGTGACCACGAGAAGGCGATGAGCAACGGCACGATCTTGGGGGCCCTCAGGCGCATGGGCTACGCCGGCCGCATGACCGGCCACGGCTTTCGCGGCGTCGCCTCGACCATACTCCATGAGCAGGGCTTCGATCACGCGCACATCGAGCTGCAGCTGGCCCACATGGAGCGAGACGATGTCTCGGCGGCCTACAACTTCGCGACCTACCTGCCGGCGCGCCGCACCATGATGCAGGCGTGGGCTGATCACCTGGACGCACTGCGCAGAGGTGCCAAGAAGCTCCCTTTCAATGCCGCATGAGCGCGCCCCAGGCCTTGCCCCTGGCCAAGGAGCCGCTGGCCTATGTGCTGCGAACGACGCGCTGCGCGGCAAGGCGCAGGCAGCCGTTGCATGCTCATGCGGCTCGGGAGGCTTGCCATCGAGCAGCCGGTGCAGCACGTTGAGCACGTGCGTCTTGGTCGGCACGCCCGCCTCCAGCGCCAGCTCGACCGCAGCCAGCACCGCCTGCTCGTCGTGGTGCAACACCAGCGCCGGGATCTCCACCATCTCGCGGTCGCCGCCGGGCTGCCTGAGCAAGGCCGACTGAAACCGCTTGAAGCCCTGGGGCAGATCGGTGAACGGCGCCCCATTCCTGAGGGCACCAGGCTTGCGTTGCAGCACGGCCAGGTAGTGGCGCCAGTCGTAGACGGTCTGGCGGCTGTCCTGGTGACTGCGGATGTTGACGCGCGGGTGTTTGCAGATCACCTGGCCTTCGGCCGCCACCACTAGCCGGTGGCCGTACACGCGCAAGCTCACCGGTCGGTTGGTGTAGGACGCCGGCACGCTGTAGCGGTTGCGCTCGAATTGCACCAGGCAGGTCGGCGAGACACGCTTGGTGTGCTCGGGATAGGCCGGATCG
>JACMKW010000212.1 GCA_014379885.1 Rhizobacter sp. | reverse complement strand
GCGGCGAAGCTCTCTTCGACCGTGCCCAGGCGCGGACCCCCGAGGTATTGCACCGGCATGCTGGCGTCGCTGACGATGGTGCCGATGTTGATGCGGTGGCGCCGCGCGAGCCGGGCATCGGGCACGCGCCAGATGCCGTCGTCACCGGGCACGGCGCGTTGGTAGTCGGGGTAGGCAGCAAGCGAGGGGCCACCCTGGCTCACGAAGGCCAGGCACCACGCCCAGCTCTCGCGCGAGAGGCCTGCATAGGCGGCGGTGCTGCGCACCTCGTCGTACAGCGCTTCGGGCTCGAAGCCGCCACCGAGCGCCACCGTGACGAGGTGCTGCACCAGCACGTCGAGCGGCTGCTGCGGTGATGCGCGCGCTTCCACCTGCCCGGCCGCAATCGCGGCGCGCGCGGCCGCACCTTCCACCATCTCGATGCTGTGCGTGGGCACCAGCGTGATGCGCGATGGCCGCCCTGGTGCATGGCCGGAACGCCCCGCACGCTGCAACAGGCGCGCCACGCCTTTGGGCGAGCCGATTTGCAGCACACGCTCCACCGGCAGGAAGTCCACGCCCAGATCGAGGCTGGAGGTGCACACCACCGCACGAAGCTCACCATTTTTCAGGCCCAGCTCGACCCATTCGCGCACGGCGCGGTCCAACGAACCATGGTGCAGCGCAATCTGCCCGGCCCATTCGGGGCGCGCCTCCAGCAAGGCCTGGTACCAGATCTCCGATTGAGAGCGAGTGTTGGTGAACACCAGCGTGACACGGCTGGATTCGAGCTCCGCAATCACCTGCGGCAGCATGGTCAGGCCCAGGTGGCCGGCCCACGGAAAGCGCTCCGCACGCGGTGGCAGCAGCGAGTCGACCACCAGCTTCTTGGACACCTCGCCTTGCACCAGCCGCCCGGTGGTGGTGCCCAGCAGCGCATGCTGTGCCTGCGCCAGGTTGCCCAGCGTGGCCGACATGCCCCAGACGATGAGCCCCGGGGACCAACGCCGCAGCCGCGCCAGCGCAAGCTGAACCTGCACGCCGCGCTTGTTGCCCAGCAGCTCGTGCCACTCGTCCACCACCACCAGCCGAACGCTGCCGAGCGCCGCCTGTGCATCGGCACGCGACAGCATCAGCGACAGGCTCTCGGGCGTGGTCACCAGCGCGGTGGGAAGGCGCTTGTCTTGCGCGCTGCGCTCGGCGGATGGGGTGTCGCCGCTGCGTGCGCCTGTGCTCCAAGCGCCGATTGCTGGCGCGTCACCCTCGGCGGCTTGAAGGGCGGCCAGCGGCGCTTGCAGCGCGCGCAAGGTGTCGGCCGCCAGTGCGCGCATCGGCGTGATCCACAGCACGGTGAGCGGGGCAGGCTTGGTGGCCGGGCGGCTTGGCGGTGCCTTTTGAAAAGCGATGAGCGCGCCCAGCCACACGGCATACGTTTTGCCGGCGCCGGTGGTTGCGTGCAGCAAGCCTGATTCGCCTGCCGACATGGCCGCCCAGACGTCGCGCTGGAAGCGAAAGGGTTTCCATTGGTGAGATGACATCCAGGCCAGGAGCTTGCGCTCGACAGCTTTCGCCGTAGTCATCTCACCTGACCCAGCTGCAGCGAGCCCGTCTCGGCCACGGTCTCGCTGACATGGGCAAACTCCCCGGCTTCGGCCCGAAAGTCCCAGCGCTCGATCACGCAGCGGCCGGGCGGCAACGGCCCACCCCACCGGATCAGGTTCAGCGAATTGGGTACCCCGTCGCGAACGCGATTCGACAACGCGGTGCCGGCCTGCACCGCCCACAGGCGGCGCGTGAGGCCGGGCACACGCTCGTGCAGGGGTAGCACGTAGGGAAGGTGAATATGGCCGCCCAGCACCAGGTCAGCCCCGGCCTCGGCCCAGCGCTGCGTGGCTGCGGCGTGCCCGCGCAGGCGATCGTGCTCGTCGCTTTCGTTTTGCACGGCGATCGGCTGATGAACAACCACCACGCGCAGTTGGCCGGCGTGCGCTCGGCTCAGCCTCTCGGCCACGTGCTCGATCTGCCGCGCAGACACTTGGCCATTCTTGTGCCGGCCGCGCCGGGTCGTGATGACGGTGACGATGAACAGCGCAGGCGACTCGAACGCTGGTGCCAGCGCGCCGAACTCGCGCTGAAAGTTGGCGTAAGGCCAGAACAGGCGCGCCGCCAGGTTGAACAGCGGGATGTCATGGTTGCCCGGAATGGCCAGCGTGCACGGGGCGCCGAGCCGGTCAATGAACTCTCGCGCCGAGCGAAACTGGTCGCGGCGGGCGCGCTGCGTGATGTCACCCGACAGCACCACCAGATCGGGGCGCTGCGCCGTGGCCACCCGCAACAGTGCGCCCAGCACCTGGGGCTGTTCGGTGCCGAAATGCGGGTCCGAGATGTGCAGCAGCAGTGTCAAGACCGCTCGCCTTGGGTGGCGTCGGCAGCGGGCTTGAGCAGGTACAAGGGCTTGGGCGCCACCCGAAACTCGAGCGGCGTGCGCATGAAGCTCACCTCTCCATCGGCCGCCACCTTGACCCGCCGCGTCCCGTAGGGCAGCCAGGGTGCCACGGTCATGCGCTGGAACTTGAAGCTTTCTACCCGCTCGTCATTGCCCAACGCGCCCAATGCACCGTGCATCAGCAAGCGCAGCAACGCCCAGGGGCCTACCGGCTTGAGCATCACGGCGGCAATGTGCCCGCTCTCAACGGCGCGCGCCTCGGGCAGGCCCACTTGCTGAAGCTGCAGCCGGTTGTTGCCAAGGAACAGGCTGGACGAACGCACATTGCGAACGCCATCGCCCAGTTGGATGCGCAAGCGCAGCCGCTGGTGCGCGCGCAAGGCCGTCGCAACGGCCGCGCCGAGCGCGACCACACGGTTGCGGCCGAATCGCGCCTTGAAGTGTTCACGGTCTTCCAGCATGTCTGGGTACAGCCCCAGGCTGGCGTTGACCAGAAACAGGCGCTCGTTGACCAGCCCCACCTGCACCGGCTCTACGCTTGCGCTCAGCAGCGCGCGTGTGGCTTCGGCAGTGTCGGCAGGGATGCGGTGCGTGCGGCTGAAGTAGTTGAAGGTGCCCTGCGGCAGCACGCCGAGCGGGCAACCGGCTTCGTGCGCCGCCTGCGCCACGGCGTTGATGGTTCCGTCGCCGCCGGCGGCCACCACCGCGCCACCTTGCGCCACGGCTTGCGCCACGGCACGCCGTGCTTCGGCAGGAATGTCGCCGCCTTTCTTAACCAGCTGGATGTGATGGCGGCGGCCGGCTTCGTTCAGCAGTCGGGCAATGAGTGCGCTGGTGTCGTGCGCATCAGCGTGGCCGGAGGCTGCGTTGAAGACGATGCTCAGGGGCGCTGTGGGTGTGTAAGGAGTAGGCATGCAGTTTTGGAGGGCAGGGGTGTTTCGCGGGGTTTCGTTTTGCGCAGAAGGTGATCGATGCGCAAACCCGCATTGCGCTGCCACCGGTTTCGGCGGTAGTCCAAAAAGCTGTACAAGCGCTCGCGGAGACGTTCATCGCCAGCCTGTGAAAGCGTCAATTTGAAACGCACGGGGTCGTCTGGTTTGTAGGACGAAAGCTCATCCAACTTCGGGAAAAACCTGACGAAGATTCTCTGCCGGGTTTGGCCGACACTATGGCGACTGGGTGAAGACGTCCGGCCACGATCAAACAGACAAGTTCAGGCAGACCCTGCCGCCCGCCGCAACCGAACAAATCAATGGCTCACGTGCGAACTTCTTGGCGAACCTTCTTTGTTCCGACGCTTGTTGCGAGCGACAAGGTTCGCGTGTTGCGCCGTTTCGTTTTCCCCAGGCGCGTGCCGCTGCAGCTGCTGGCCGCTTCCATGGGCCTTGCAAGCGGTGCCTGGGCGCAGACCCCTGCATGCGAGCAGTTGAAGGCCTCGCTGGCCGCGCGCATCGACCCGAGCATCCGCGGCTTCACCTTGGAGACCGCTACAGCGAACACCCCCCTGCCGCCGGGCGCGAAGGTCATCGGCACCTGTGAAGGCAGCGTCTACAAGATCCTGTTTCACCGTGGCGGTACCACACGGCCATCGTTTGGTGCGGCCAGTGGGGCTGTGCCTGCTTCCGCGCCCGCCTCAACGCCAGCCCCGCAGTCCGCGAAGGTGCCGGTGCAGCCAACCCGGCCGGCGCCCCCGCCACCGCCTGCCGTTTCTGCACTCGTGCCTGCCGATCGCGCGTTGCGCTCGCTGCCCGCAGCGTCCGCTCCCGGCCCCGCAGCCTTGCCCGCGCGTTCGTTGGTGACGGCCATACCGGCTTCAACACCACGGCCTGCGCTTGTGCCTGTCTTGTCATCAGCACCAGCGCCCGCACAGGCGCGCGCAAGCGCAGCCGAGGCGCTGCGCACCGTGGAGCGTGCGGCACGCCAACCGGCACCCTCGCCGATCGACTCAGTCGCTGAAGCGCAGCCCGCGACGGCCGAGCAAAACTCCTCCGGCTTCATGGGAGGCATGTGGTGGCGCTGGGTTCTGGCGCTGCTGCTGCTGTCTCTGGCCGCTTGGGGTTGGGCCTGGTTTGCGCACCACAGGGCGTACGACGCGGCAGGCTTGCCGCGTGGGCCCAGGCTGTGAGCTGGCGCGGCCCGAAAGCAGGTTCTGCTATCGGAGTGTTCTGACAAGGCCGGGGGTGTCTGTCCGATGGTGCCTGCGTGGCAGGCCGGGAAACATGGCGTCATGGCAAACGGCCCGCTGCGAGCAGCGACTGGAACCGGTTCATGCACCGTCACCCAGGCACGCCAATTGCCTCATCGCCAAACCCTTTCCCTCACGGAGATTCAAAATGATCGGTGGCATCAGTCATGAAGCGATTTGTGCTGTGCAGGCTTATCACCGCAGCGTAATTGAGCGGCAGAGGCAGCGTTTCGAAGCTGTCACGGCTGCGCAAGACGAGTCGCCGTCCGAGGCAGACTCTGGCGCGACGATCGGCAGCAACGATTGGCACCCGCCGTCCAGCAACGAGCCGCACGCGGCACCCATGTCAGTGTGATCTGCCCGGCGCTGGTGCGGCCAGCCGGCGTTCTAAGGGGCGTGCCCAACACGCGCTAAGGTCGCACCATGCAAGTTCTCGCACCTCAGGCCCGTTACGTACTCGCCCACCCAGCCCGCTTTCTGCTGCAAGTGGTGAGGGCGTTTCGCGCCAACCAAGGGCTGCTGCTGGCCGGCGCGGTGGCCTATTACGCGCTGTTGTCGATCGTGCCGCTGTTGATCCTGATCGTGATCGCGCTGTCACATGTAGTCGACCAGGGCACGCTCCTCGTCACCATTGGTCGCTACCTGGAGTGGTTGATCCCGGGCCAGTCGCGCGCCATCGTGGGTGAGTTGGCCAGCTTTCTCGCGCACCGCGATTTCATCAGCTGGGTGCTGCTGGCCACGATGCTGTTTTTCAGTTCGCTTGCTTTCACGGTGCTCGAGAACGCGATGTCGATCATCTTCTTGCACCGGGTGGTGGCGCGGCGGCGGCACTTCCTGGTGTCGGCGTTGCTGCCTTATGGCTACATCCTCACGCTCGGCGCCGGTTTGCTGCTGGTCACGCTGATGGCGGGCAGCCTGCAAGTTATGGGCCAAGAAAGCCTGGAGCTGTTCGGCCGCGAGTGGTCGCTCAAGGGCTTCTCGGGTGTCTTGCTCTACCTGATGGGCTTCGTGGGCGAGGTGTTCGTGCTGACCTCGGTGTACCTTGTGATGCCGGTCGGGCACCTGGCGTTGCGGCACGCGCTGATCGGCGGCACCACGGCGGCCGTGTTGTGGGAAGTGACGCGCCACGTGCTGGTCTGGTACTTCGGCACGCTGTCGCAGGTGAACGTGGTCTACGGCTCGCTCACAACGGCGATCGTCGTGCTGCTGAGCCTGGAGATCGCGGCTGGCCTGCTGCTCTTCGGTGCACAAGTGATCTCGGAGTACGAACGCATTCCGGTTGATGGAACGCAGCCCCCACCCGTCGGCAACGAGTACGAGTCGAAGCGGTAGAACTGCGCGCGGGTGACCTGTGCGTGACTGCGGGAATAAGGCATTTACCTTATAAAGTGAATGCCTTCCATAGACGCAATTCACCGTTCTGCCTGAGATACCGACGACATGACGT
>JACMKW010000211.1 GCA_014379885.1 Rhizobacter sp. | reverse complement strand
TCCGCCCCGGACCTAGAGGATGTAGACATATCACCTCCTTTCGCAGTTTCAAGGAGCCTTGAGGGTAGCGCTGTTTGCGGTTTGGTGGGTGTGGGGAATCCCTTGACCGCCCACGGGATTGCAGTGCGCTTATTCCAGCGGCACCGCTTCAAACCCCTCGCTCGCATCGGCGCGCTCGAAGGCCGAGCCAATCGGGTGGTTCAGGAGTGGTGTGACCTCGGGATGCTCAAGGGCGAAATCCGCCAAGACGCAGGTGATGTAGTGCGTAGGTTGGTTCATGTACTTCTCGCTTTCGCTGCCACTGAGAAAACGCCAGCCGCTGTCGGTGGGCGTAGCCGGGGCGGTGCGGTAGGCGTACCCGACAGACTTTTGGTGGGTGGTGAGTACTTCGGTGGCTACGCAAGTGAGAGAGGTCATGGAGAGGGCGTTGGATGGGGCAAGTGAGTCGGGGGGCGAGAGCGTGTACCGCGCACGCTATTCTGAACGGCGACAGGTTTGCAGCGGTTGCTGCGGGCCGAGTTCATCGAGCGATAGGCAGCAACCGGCCAGAAGCCAACATTCGGCTCGACGGTTTGGGGACGCTCCTTGCCGAAAGTGCCGATGCGGCTGACAACGTCGATTTCATCCACGTGGCTTGCCGGCTAGCATCACGCTTCGCTCAAGGAGACCTTCATGATCCGATCCCTCTCGTCCGTCATCGTGTTTGCCCTTCTCTCCTTTGGATCGGCCGGCACCCAAGCCGGCCCGAACGACGTAGGCGCCGTCACTTCTTCTGAACGCCAATACACCCTGCAAGAAGTCGAGGCCAAGAAGCAACTCGCTACCTTCGGCTTGTGCGAGTTGCCGCAAAACGCCGACGCGGCGCCGTTGCAGCCGGTGGCGGTGGAAGAAGACACCTGCGACTACTACCAGCGTTACGAGGCCACCTCGGTGGGCCCCAGCAATGGGGTTTCGTGTGGAGGCTTCGTGGTGGCCATCGGGCCTTTGGGTGACTTGAAGCTCAACTGGAAGCGCTACACGCTCAAGGCCAGCTGGGGCGACTTGCAGCTCACGCAGGCGCAGTGCACCAAGGCCCGGTTGGCCGCGGTGGCGTGGGGTGAGCGCTGCACGAATGCAGACTGCACCACCTTCGCGTGGGAAAAGATCGGTGTGCCGCTATCGAAGAAAGGCACCTGGGGCACGAACCAGAACCGCTGCTACCTGGAGCACCAGTTCATCAACATCCAGAACCACTACCGCACGCTGAAGATCGACGTGATCGCCTCTTACCAGGAGGGTTCGCAGTCAGTACGCAAGCGCGCTCACGGCGCCATACGTGCCGAGCGTGGCAACGGCAAGTGTTTCACCACCACGCAACAGCCGCGCCAGGCTCCAGCGCAGGCGGCGAGCACGGCCACGGGCACCTACACGCCGCACACCAAGCCCTGAGGGTTGAGACGGCGGCTCCAGCCGCTGATCAGAAGGCGTGCACGGCCTGCAAGGCGTGGCGCACGCGGGTGGTGTAGGTGGCGGCCTCAGCGTGTTCACGCTGGCGTGGCCGGGCAGGTCAATCGGGAGCTCGGCGCGCACGCTGCCGGGGTTGGCTTCCATCACCAACACACGGTCGCTCAGGTGCACGGCTTCGTCGATGTCGTGCGTGACCATCAACACCGTCACGCCGTGTTAGGCATCAACGGCCGAAAAGGGTTCGTCCAGCAGCAGGAGCGCAGGTTGTGTGAACAGGCCGCGCGCAATGGCCACACGCTGCGCCTGGCCGCCGGAGAGTTGTTTGGGCAGCGCGTTGGCCAGACCATCGAGGCCCACTTCGCGCAGCAACTCGTTCACACGCGGGTCTTGCGCGCCGCCACCGCCCAGATCGAAGGCCACGGTCTGCGCCACCGTGAGCCACGGGAACAGGCGCGGCTCTTGAAAGACGAAGCGGATGTCTCGCGTGAGGCCTTGCAGCTTCTGGCCGCGAAGCTGCACCGTGCCATCGTGCTCGGTGTCGAGCCCCGCGACCACACGCAGCAACGTGCTCTTGCCACAGCCGCTGGCGCCGACCAGCGACACGATCTCGCCTGCTTTGATATGCAGGCGCACGTTTTGCAGCACCAGCTTGTCACCGAATTGTTTGCGGTGCAGATGGAGATGCAGCAATGCCGTCATGACTTATGCGAATCGAAGGTGTCGCGCCAGGCGAGCCAGCGCTTTTCCACATGCACCATGGCCGTGTCGCTCAGCTTGCCCAGGATCGCGAGCAGCACGATGGCCGCGAGCACGATGTCGGCGCGGCCGGTCTCACGCCCGTCGGTGAGCAGGTAGCCCAGGCCTTTGGTGGCCGCGATCAGCTCGGCCGCCACCATGAACATCCACGCGAGGCTCAGGCCGTTGCGCAGGCCCGTCATCACCGATGGCAACGCCGCGGGCAGCAGCACACGCCGCACCAGCGCAAGCTGCGAGAGGCCAGCCATGCGCGCCACTTCCACCAGCTTGCGATCCACATCACGGAAGCCCGAGGCCACGCCCATGTAGACCGGGAAGAAGGCGCCGATCGCAATCAACACCAGCTTGGGTGATTCATCAATGCCCAGCCACAGCAGCAGCAAAGGTACCCACGCGAGCGAGGGAATGGCGCGCAGGCAAGCGGGGAGTGCAAGGCCTGCAGTGTTTCAGCCACCTGAGCTGCTGAGAACGAAGCAAATCAGTTGAGGTTCTGCGCAAACCATGCTTGCCCTGTCGTGCTGCAAATGCGACCGCATGCCGTCAGAAAGTGAACTGATGGGGCAGCAGGTGCGAGCCGCCTCCAGAAGCTCGGGCGCGCAAGCCCCTCGATCAAGCGGGTTGCGGCCCCTTGACCGAGGGTTGAAGCGCAAGGCCTCTCGCTCGGACAATCGAGCCATGAGCCGGCACCAACAAGAATTCAAGAGCACGCAGATCTTCGACTGGGCCAGCGAGCCCTCTGACGAGCGCCCCACAGATTTCGGGCGCAGCACCGGCTTCTCTGCGCTCTCGGGTTTTCAGAGCCTGCATGAAGCCTCGTCGCCGTCGGTTCGCCGCCACCAGGCGCACCGCAACGGCATGCTCAAGCTGGCCGCCTCGGCCGCGTTGATCCTGGGCATGAGCACGGTCGGCCTGATGGTGATGGCAAGCTTCCTCCACGCCTGAGGCAATGCCGAAAAGGGCCCGTTCGCGTTGAGTGCAAGCTTGGGCCGGTGTTAACGCGCCAGGCACAGACTGAGGGCGCCCCCGACGTGTACGCTCCGTGCGCAACACCGCCAACGGAGCCACGCCATGCGCCACCTCGAATTGCCTGACGCCACCCCCTTGCCCGTGCTCGGCCTGGGCACCTGGCGCATGGGCGAAGACAAGGCCACCCGCACCGCAGAGATCGCCAGCGTGCGCAGCGCCATCGAGCTCGGCTACCGGCTCATCGACACCGCCGAGATGTACGGCGAGGGCGGTGCCGAGACCGTGGTGGGCCAGGCGCTCGCCGAGGCCTTTCGCGCCGGCGCCGTGCGCCGCGAAGCGATGTGCGTGGTGAGCAAGGTCTACCCGCACAACGCCAGCCAACGCGGCACGGCCGAAGCCTGCGAGCGCAGCCTCAAGCGCCTGGGGCTCGACCAGATCGATCTCTACCTGCTGCACTGGCGCGGCGCGCACCCGCTGGCCGAGACGGTGGCGGCGATGGAGTCACTGGTGCACGCCGGCAAGATCAGGAACTGGGGCGTGAGCAACCTCGACCTCGATGACATGCAGGAGCTGGAAGCGCTTCAGGCGAGCCGCTGTGCGACCAACCAGGTCTACTACTCGCTCACCCAGCGGGGCCCTGAGTTCAGCCTGCTGCCCTGGCTGCGCGAGCGGGCGATGCCGCTGATGGCCTACAGCCCGATCGACCAGGGCAGCTTGGCGGGCGACGACACCCTGGCCACCATCGGCCAGGTGCGCGGGCTCACCGCGGCACAGGTTGCATTGGCCTGGGTGGTCAGCCAGCCCGGCGTGGTGGCGATTCCCAAGGCGTCGTCGGTGCAGCACCTGCAAGACAACCTCGCTGCCGAGAGCGTAAGCCTCAACGCCGACGAGCTGAAGCAGATCGACGCCCGGTTTCCACCCCCCAAGCGCAAAACACAACTGTCGATGATCTGATCTCGGGGCGGTTTGCCGAAGGCAGCGCGGGCCCCGTCAGTGGGCGGCCTGCCCCTCGTCACCCAGCCCAACACAGTCGGACAAGGCCTGCAGCAAGGCCTGCGGATCGACCGGCTTCACCAGGTGCTGCACGAACCCGGCGGCCAGGGCCGCTGCGCGGTCTTCACGCTGCCCGTAGCCGCTCAGCGCAATCAAGACGGGCCACGTGGACGACACGCTGCGGATGTGGGCGGCCAGTTGGTAGCCGTCCATGTCGGGCAAGCCGATGTCGAGCACGGCCACGTCAAAACTGGCGGCTTCGATCGCCTTGATCGCCTCAGTGGCGCTGAAAACGCAGGCGACGCGATGCTCCGCGCTGTGGAGCATCAAGGCGAGTGATTCGGCGGCGTCGACGTTGTCGTCGACGACCAGCACACGCAGCCGATCAGAACGGGCGGCGGCCATGCTGGGGGCCAGCACGCCACCAGCCGGCACCGGTGCATCGTCGTAGGCCGGCAGGCTCACCTGGAAGCGGCTGCCGTGACCAGCCCCGTCGCTGTGGGCGGTGACGCTGCCTCCATGCAGATCGATCAGGCCCTTGACCACGGCCAGGCCCAGGCCGAGCCCGCCCTGCGACCGGTCGGCCCCACGCTGCGCCTGGCTGAACGGCTCGAACACGCGGGGCAGCAGGTCGGCCGAGATGCCGATGCCCGCATCGCTCACGCTCACCACCACGTTGTCGCTGGAGCGTGTTACGTCGATGGTGATGGCGCTGTGCGGCGGCGAATACTTTGCGGCGTTGTCCAGCAGGTTGGCGATCACCTGAGTCAGCCGCAGCGGGCTGGCGAACACGTAGGTGCCGAGCTGGCAGTTCTCGAGCGACAGCCGGTGGCCTTTGGCTTCGATCAGCGGGCGCACCTGTTCCACCGCATTGGCAATCGCCACCGCCATGTCGACCCGCTCCTTGTCGAGGCTGATCACGCCACGCGTCACCCGAGACACATCCAGCAGGTCATTCAGCAAGCCCGACATGTGGGTCACCTGCCGCGCGATGATTTCGCTGGCTTTGGCGACGCGCTCATCCGAGCCTTGGTGCCGGCGCAGGATCTCCGCGGCGTTGCGAATGGGGGCCAGAGGGTTGCGCAGTTCGTGCGCGAGCATCGCGAGAAATTCATCTTTCCTGCGGTCGGCCTCGCGCAGTTCGGCCTCGGCCTTCTTGAGCGGAGACACGTCGGTGTTGGTCCCGAACCAGTGGACGATCTTGCCGGTGGCATCGCGCAGGGGAGCCACCAGGGTGAAAAAGGGGCGGTACTCGCCGTCCGCGCCGCGCAGCGGAAAGGTCATCTCGAAAGCGCGCCCGGTCGCGATCGACTCCTTCCAGCGGATCAACACCTCGGGCAGCGTGGCGGGATCGTGCACTTTTTGCCAACCCCAACCTTCCATCTCCGAGGGCGTGGTGCCGGTGTAGGCATACCAGCGCTCGTTGTACCAAGAGATCCAGCCCTCGGCATCGGCCATCCACGCCAGGTTGGGAATGGTGTTGGCCAGGTGCCTGAGCCGCTCTTCGCTCGCGCGCACGGCCTCGTCTGCCAGCTTGCTTTGGGTGACGTCGGCAGCCGTGCCCACCACACGCAGCGGCTCGCCCTCAGGCGATGCCTGAATCTGCCCGGCTAACTCGACCCAGCGAATCTCACGCTCGGGCAACCGGTGGATCCGCCCCTGAAAGAAAAAGGGCGCGCTCTGTTCCAGCGTTGCGCTCCACGCTGACGCAAAGGCCGGCGCGTCGTCTGGATGCACGAACTCCGCAATGAAGCGTTCGGCATTGAGCGGTGGCGCCTTCTTTGACAAGCCGAAAATCTCGTACGGGCGGTCGTTGTGCCAAGTGACTGAATCGCTCGCCAGCTCCCAGGTGAACAAACCCAACCCGGCCGCGTCGGTGGCGAGCTGGGCGCGCTCGTTGCTCAGCCGCAAGGCCTCTTCAGCCTTGCGGCGTTGAGTCACGTCGGTGAACGTGATCACCGACCCCGCATTCCTGCCCCCCACGACCATCGGGTTGACCGAATACGACACCGGCACGGCCGAGCCGTTCTTGTGCCAGAAGACTTCATCGTCGACTCGCAGAAAGGCGCCTGCGCGCGAGGCCTTTCCGATCTGGCATTCCGATTGCGGGTAGTGGCTGCCATCGGCCCGATGGTGGTGGATCACGTCATGGAGAGGCCGGCCCACCAGTTCTTCAGGCGCATAGCCAAGCATCTTTGCACCCGTCGTGTTCAAGAAGATGCAGGTGGAGTCGGGCGCCATCCCATAGATGCCCTCAGCCGATGAGTTCAACAGCAGGGAGAACCTCTCGGTGCTCTCGCGCGCTGCCGCTGCGGCGACTTCAGACTGCTCGTGCACGATGTGCTGGCGAATCGCAGCCTCGCGCGAGGCTTCGGCCTGGTGCAACGCAGTCACGTCGTGCATCGAGACCACGGCACCGCGGATCGTGCCCTCGGCATCCAACAGCGGCCTGCCGCTCGCACTGAGCACCCGCTGCTCGCCGGTCTTGTGCGAGACCACCATCTCGACATTGCGCACCTGCTCTCCCCTGAACGCGCGCAAGAGCGGTATTTGTTCGGTTGGCAAAAGGGTGACGCCGTCCGGGCCGTACAGCGAATAGTGCTCAGCCCACTCTTGCGCCGGGATGGGTTGCTCGGGCAACCCGTGAAGCTGCCGGCTCGCGCGGTTGAATACCGTCAGCACCCCGTCGGCATCGCAGGCGACGATGGCGTCTTCGATCGTGTCAAGCACGGCTGTCAGCAAGGCGCGCTCGGCGGCGGCCTCATCGCGCAGCTGGCTCAGCTCCTCGTTTCGACGATGCAGCTCCAGGTACAGCCCGATTCGGCGCTTGAGCACTTCGGCCGAGAGCGGCCCGCTGAGCACCTCGACCCCGCCCACCTCAAACGCGGCCACCGCATCCGCGGTCGTGCCTTGCGGCGAAACAATCAACACGATGGGCGGCTGGTCGGCGTGCACCGCAGCGCGCACCCGGCGGGCGAGCGCTGCGCCATCGTGGCCCGAAGCGCGCAAGTCCAGCACGATCAGCGCCAGGCCGCCGGCGGTGAGCTCGCGAATCAAGCAGTCGCCTTCGATGCTGGCGTGCACGATCTGTGCATCCAGTGCGTTGAGGGCCGCGCCCACATCGCTCGCCAGCGCAGCGTTCACCACCAGAACTTTTGCTTTGGATGACATGCGATGAATCGGTACCAGAAGGATTGCGCCGCGCGCACAGGGCCGTATCGTCGCCCGCCGCGTGGTCTGCGCATTTGAGCGTGGAAGGATAGCCGACCTGCCTTCTGTGCGGCGACTGCAAACGCCTCGTCTGGCCTGCCGGCCAGAATGATGCGCTGCCGGTGTGTTCAGCCAACGCCCTCACCGCCCCACCTCAAACGTGCCCACCGTCACCAGCTCCGATTGCCCGGCCAGCCGCAGCGTGACCATCTCGTCTTTCTGATCGGCGCGGCCAAAGCCGGTGGTGAGCCGCATCATCACCGTGGTGGCCGGTGCTACCACCTGCTGGCGGTGGCCGTAGAACTGGGCCTGCACCGTGTAGCGGCCGGGTTTGGCCACACGCAGCGCAAACTCTTCCGGGCCGTAGCCGCCCGTCACGTCGCGTGAAACACGGCCGCCCTGGTAGCTGAGGCGGTGGCCGTAGTAGGCTTTTTCGCCATTGGGGTCGATGACCCACAGGTCGATGTCGGTGTTGTCGGCGTCCCAGGCGAGCGTGATGCGCAGGTCGAGCGGCAGGTTGCGCAGCAGGCGTTTGTCGAAGGCGTCGGTCTGCACCGGTTCGGTGCTGCGTGCGGCGCGCGATATCACCATGTTGAGCTCGGCCAGGGCCGTCATGTCGATGTCAGGGAAGCGGCCGTCCCAGGGGCGTGACACCACCTGCCACAGCTGTTCAACCGCCTCTTGCGCTTGGCCGGCTTCGTTGAATGCGAGGCCCAGGTCACGGTAGCTCTGCGGCTCGTTGGGGCTCAAGCGCTGCACGCTGCGCAATACAGGGATGGCGAGCTGCGGCTGTTTGGCCTGCAGCAAGCGGTAGCCGAGCACGCGCAGGATGTGGCGGTTCTCCAGCTCCATCTCGGCCAGGTTCGACAGCACACGCAGCGCGAGTTCGGGGCGGCCCTTGGCAAACAGCACGTCGGCCGAATCGAGGAAGAAGGCGGTGCTGTTGATGAAGTCGGGCCGTTCGTCGAGGTAACGCTGGTACACGGCTTCGGGCGCGGCGGCTCGCAGCCGGCGTGCATCGGGGGTGTCGGGAGCCCAGGGGGTGAGGTGGATGGTGGCGGTGGGCGTTGCGGCGCCGTCGCCCGCGCTTTTGGCCTTGCGCAAGGCCTGGTCACCCGACTCGCGTGACGAGCGTTCGGCCAGCACC
>JACMKW010000210.1 GCA_014379885.1 Rhizobacter sp. | reverse complement strand
TCACCGAGTAGATGGAGCGCGACCCCGAGTCGTAGAACGCGAGGCCGACGAAACCCTGGGCTTCGCAGTCTTTCAGGATCTCGTCGCCGATCGGGCCGTCGAGCACCTTGCGCATGTGCTCGGGCGAGCGGAACAGGAAGGGCATGGTCGGCACCATGGTGGCGGGGCAGATGTTGTTCATCGGCGCCACGTTCACGCGGGTCAGTGACAGCGCACCGAGCTTGGTCTGCTCGATGGTGTCTTTCTCGGTGCCGAGTGCCGACTTGGCGAACACCTTGATGGTGTGCTTGCCGTTGGTGGCCTTGGAGATCGTCTCGCCCATGTGGCGCACGGCCAGCACGGTCGGGTAGTCCTCGGGGTGGATGTCGGACGAGCGGAACTCGGTGGCCTGGGCGGTCTGGACGGCGGCCGTGCCGCTCAGTGCGAGCAGGGCGGCCAGTGCAATCTGTTTTTTCATGTCATGTCTCCTGTGGGGGTGTTTGAAAGGGTTACTCGATGGGGCCGGTGCGCACAAAGGCGCCCCCTTGGTACAACGCGGCAGGGTCGTTCTGGTCGACCGTGGGCTGGCGTGCTTCAACTGCCGCGCGAAATGCCTCCGAGCTGTCTTGCGGGCGATACCCGATGTGTCGTGCGGCCGTGTTGTCCCACCACGTGGTGGTGTTGTCAGACACGCCGTAGATGATGCTGTGGCCGACCACCGGCGCAGTGAGACTGGCCACGACCAGGCGCTCCAGGTCGTCAAAACTCATCCAGGTGGCCAGCATGCGGCGGTCTTTGGGCTCGGGGAATGAGGAGCCGATGCGCAGGCTCACCGTCTCGATGCCATAGCGGTCGAAGTAGAACTGGGCGAGGCCTTCGCCGTAGGCCTTCGAGAGGCCGTAGTGGCCGTCGGGCCGCAGTGGCGCCTGGGTGTCGATGACCTCGTCTTGCCGGTAGAAGCCGGTGACGTGGTTGGAGCTGGCGAACACCACACGCTTCACGCTGTGCTTCCGCGCTGCTTCATACAGGTTGTACGCGCCGACGATGTTGGCCTGCAGGATCAGGTCGAAGTGCTGTTCGGTCGAGACGCCGCCCAGGTGCACCACCGCCTGCACGCCATCGAGCAGCGAGAGCATGGCAGCGCGGTCTTCGAGCTTCACGGAGCGCACTTCCTCGCCTGCGGCTGCGGGCCCCACGTCGGCAATGTCGCTCAAACGAAGGGTGTCGCAGTACGCCCTGAGGCGAGGCCGCAAGACCTGGCCCAAGCCGCCCGCGGCACCGGTGAGCAACAGGCGGGAGAAGCGAAGTGGTGTGTTGGCGACGGGCATGGCGGCTCAGAAGTGCAGTGCAGAGGTGGCGGCAAAAATCGTGCTGCGTTGTAGGTTGTCGTACAACATGCGAATGGTCGTTGATGGGTTCCATCCCGTCAAGGCAGGTCAGCGCCGGGGTTTCCCTGATGTCCTATACCTGAAAAGGGTTGCAGTTGGCGATTGTGATTTGTCGGATGACACTTCCGCTCGCAGTCATACGATGACCGATGACTGACAACTAAACCAATCGTTCTACGTAGGAGACAACCCATGAAACGAAGAATGTTCGTCGCGTCCGGCCTCGCGCCGGTGGCACTCACCGCCTGTGGCGGGGGCGAAGACACCGGGCAGACCGTGACCGCCGAGGCCGCTGACCGCGCCCAGGCCCTGAGGGCAAAGCCCACGCCCACGCCGCCGCCAACCGGCACGCAGGGTGCCGCCCTGGATGCGTTGAAACGCGCCGCCAAGTTCATGAACGAAACCGTGTCGTACCGCGGCGGATATGTCTGGCAGTACCTGCCCGACTTCTCGACCGTCTGGGGCGAGATGGAGGCCAAGCGCACCATGTGCTGGATCCAGCCCCCCGGCACACCGACCGCAGGCCATGCCTTCCTCGATGCCTATCACGCGACCGGCGACGAGAGCTACTACCACGCCGCTCACCGCACCGCGAAGGCGCTGGTGGAAGCGCAGCACGACGCGGGTGGCTGGAACTACATCCACGACTTTGCCGGTGAACGCTCGCTGCGCCAGTGGTACCACACCATCGGCGCCAACGGTTGGCGGCTGGAGGAGTTCCAACACTACTACGGCAACGCCACCTTCGACGATGCGGGCACGGCGGTGTCGTCGCAATTCCTGCTGCGCATGTACCTGGAGAAGCGCGACCACCGTTTCAAGCACGCGGTGCAGAGGGCCATCCAGTTCGTGCTCGCCGCGCAGTTCAAGGGCGGTGTGGCCGATGGCGGCTGGCCCCAGCGTTGGCCGGTGAACCCGAATGCGATCTCATCCATGCCGCTGCCCAACCCGCAGCAGCTGCCCGCCGGTGCGCAGCAAGGCATGGAAGACGGCGACTACACCACCATGGTCACCTTCAACGATGACGTGGCCGGAGAGAACATCAAGTTCCTGCTGATGTGCGTGGTGGGCCTGGGCGAGACGCGCCTGATCCCATCCATCCACCGCGCGATGGAATGCCTGCGTCGTTTGCAGCAACCCGGGCCGCAGGCAGGCTGGGGCCTG
>JACMKW010000209.1 GCA_014379885.1 Rhizobacter sp. | reverse complement strand
TGTTGGATTGACGCCGGCCCACCAACTTGCGAACGCCGCCAATGACTTGTCATTGGCGGCGCTTTCTTTTGTGCCTCAAGGCTCTTCCGGCAGCGCCGCCAGCCGCGAGTGCCGAATGCGTGTCTTCGACAGCGCCCCGGCCGATTCGAGGATCGGGTAGGCGATCGAGCAGATGTGCGAGTTGATGCGCTTCAAGTCGCTGATCAGGTCAATATGCAGCGAACTGGTTTCGATGCTTTGTGCGGTGTTGCCTTGCAGGCGTGCGATGTGTGCCCCGGCGTATTCATGTTCCAGGTCGCGAAAGCGGGCTTTCTCTTCGAGCAGTTTCTGCGCGTCTCGCACATGGCCATCCAGAAACACGCTCATGCCCAGGCGCAGGTTGGAGAGAAGCCGCTCATGCAGGTGAACGATTTCGGCCATGCCGGCGTCGGAGAAGCTGCGGTTCTTGCGCACCTTCTTGTCTTCCACGTCTTGCAGCACGCGCTCAATGATGTCGCCGATCTGCTCCATGTTGATGGTGAACGAGACGATGTCGGTCCAGCGTCGGCTCTCGCGCTCTGACAGCGCCTCGTGCGAGATCTGCGTCAGGTAGAACTTGATCGCCGAGTACAGCTCGTCGACGGTGTCGTCCAGGCCGCGCAGTTGCTCGGCCAGGCCGAGGTCGTTGTTGCGTATGACTGGCAGCACACCGCGCAGCATGGTCTCCACCACATCGGCCTGGTGCAAGGCTTCGCGAGCTGCGCAACTGATGGCCAGTGACGGTGTGGCCAGGGCCACCGGGTCGAGGTGTCGTGGGCGCGTACTGCCGGAGCCTGCGGCGGGCTCGACCAGCCAGCGATCCACCGTTCGACCGACCAGGCCGGTGAAGCTGATGAAGGTCAGCGCGAGCGCCACATTGAAGGCCAGATGAAAGATCACCACCTGCTCATGCACGGCGGGCACGAGCTGCTGCAGCACCACGTGAATTTGCGGCATCAGCGGAATGGCCAGCAGCGCGCCGATGATCTTGAAGATGAGGTTGCCCAGCGGCAGGCGCCTGACCTGCGGCGCTGCATTGCCGGTGGCGATCATCGCCAGGATGCCGCTGCCCAGGTTGGCGCCAAGCACCAACCCCAATGCAACGGGGGTGGTGATCATGCCGGAGGAGGCGAGGGTGGCCGTCAGCAGCACGATGGCGAGGCTGGAGTAAGACAGCACGGTGAGCACGGCGCCGACCACGATGTCGAGCAAGATTTCATTGGGCAGCGACACCAGCAGTGCGCGCACGGCCGGTGCTTCGGTCAGCGGCTTGGTGGCCGCCACGATCAGCTGCAAGGCCAGCGTGATCAAGCCCAGACCGATCAGCACACGGCCAATGCGGCCCGCCACGCTGGTCTGCTTGGAGATGAACAGCACCACGCCCACAAAAATCAGCAGCGGCGACAGCCAGGACAGGTCGAACGAGAACACCACCGCCATCAGGCTGGTGCCCATGTCGGCACCCAGCATCACGGCCAGCGCCGGGCCGGTTGTGACCAGGCCTTTGCCGACGAACGAGGCCACGATCAGGCAGGTGGCCGTGCTCGATTGCACGACGCTCGTCACACCCAGCCCGGCCAGCGCAGCGCTGAACCGGTTGCTGAAACTGCGCGACAGAATGCGCCGCAGGTTCTCGCCGAACACCCGCAACATGCCGGTGCGCACGATGTGCGTCCCCCAGACGAGCAGGGCGATGGCGGCGAGCAAGTTCAGCAAATGTTGCATGAGCGCAGTCTATCGCCCGCCTGGGCTATTGAAGTTGTCGGCATGCCCGATGAAATAATGCGCCTCCCCCCAACGCTCAGCAGGAGAAATCAACGTGGCTATGGATGTGGTCGATTACGAGATCAAGGGCGCCGAGATGCAGTTCGTGGAAATCGAACTCGATCCGGGCGAAGCCGCAGTGGGCGAAGCGGGCAGCATGATGTTCATGGACGCCGGCATCGGCATGGACACCGTCTTCGGCGACGGCTCGCAGAACCAGAGCGGGCTGTTCGGCAAGTTGCTGGGTGCGGGCAAGAGACTCATCACCGGTGAGTCATTGTTCACCACGGTCTACACCAACCAGGGTGCGAGCAAGCTGCGGGTGGCGTTTGCGGCGCCGTACCCCGGCAAGATCTTGCCCATGGACTTGCGCCAGTTGGGTGGCATGCTGATCTGCCAGAAAGACGCCTTTCTGTGCGCGGCCAAGGGCGTGTCGCTGGGCATTCATTTCCAGCAGAAGATGTCGACCGGCTTCTTCGGCGGCGAAGGCTTCATCATGCAAAAGCTCGAAGGCGATGGGCTTGCCTTCGTGCATGCCGGCGGCACGGTGTTGCGGCGCGAGCTTCAGCCGGGGCAGGTCTTGTTCATCGACACTGGGTGCATCGTGGCCTACACGCCGAACGTGAACTTCGAGATCCAGTATGTGGGCAAGATCAAGACGGCACTCTTCGGTGGCGAAGGTCTGTTCTTCGCCAAGGTCACGGGCCCAGGCACCGTGTGGTTGCAAAGCCTGCCGTTCTCGCGCCTGGCCTCGCGTGTGTTCGCGGCGGCGCCACAGCGCGGTGGCAGCCGCGAAGAGGGCTCGGTGCTGGGTGGCTTTGGCGCGGGAGGCCTGCTCGGCGGCATTCTGGGCGGTGATGACGAGTGAGCGACGAATAGCCCGGGAATAGGCGGCCAGCCTGCGCAGGCTGGCCGCCTACACTAGCGGTTTGCTCCTCCGGTGGCTGTTTTGAAGCTGTTCTCTGCTCTGGTGTGTGGGTGCGTGGCCGTCGTGGCTGCCTTGTTGTCTTCGTCGGTAGGCGCTGCCGACAAGCCTGCGAACCCGATCTTCGTGCTCAATTCGCTGGACGCGTCGATCAGCGTCATCGACCCCGTGAGCTTCAGCGAGCTGCGGCGCATCCCCACCGGCAAGGAGCCGCACCACCTGTACCTCACGCCCGATGAGAAGTCGCTCATCGTGGCCAATGCCTTGAGCGATTCGCTCACACTCATCGACCCCAAGACCGGTGAGGTGCAGCGCACCATCACCAAGATCATCGACCCGTACCACCTGCGATTTTCGCCTGACATGAAGTGGTTCGTCACCGCGGCCAACCGGCTCGACCATGTGGACATCTACCGCTGGCAACCGGATGACGCGGCCACGCCGATGAAGCTCGCCGCCCGGGTGCGCGCGGCACGCACGCCGAGCCACCTGTCGATCGACAGCAAGAGCACCACGGTCTACGCGTCGATGCAAGACAGCGACGAGCTGATGGCCATCGACTTGCTGACGCAAAAACCGCGCTGGAAGATTTCCATCGGCAAGCTGCCGGCCGACATCTACCTCACACCCGATGATCGGTTGTTGATGGTGGGCCTGACCGGTGACGAGTACGTGGAGGTCTACGACGTGAGCCAGCCCAGCCCGAAGCTGGTCAAGCGCATTCAGACCGGTGCCGGCGCGCACGCCTTCCGCTCACGCGGCGACGGCAAGCATGTATTCGTGAGCAACCGTGTGGCCAACACCATCAGCATGATCGACATCCACACCTTGAGCGTGGTGGCCAGCTACCCGGCACCTGGCGGGCCCGATTGCATTGAGGTGCTGGCTGACGGCAAGACGCTGCTGGTGAGCTCGCGCTGGGCGCGCAAGCTGAGCTTCATCGACATCGACAAGAAGCAGGTTGTGCGGCAGGTGGGCGTAGGGCGCTCGCCGCACGGTGTGTGGACGCTCGACCATGCGCCACGCCGCTAGCGCGCTCGGCCTCGCGCTTGCGCTGGCCGCTTCTCTTGCGTCTGCGGCGGCGTCTGCGGCCTGCGACAAGCCGCTGTACCTCACGTTCGACACCGGCCACATGGGCGTGGCCCCGCTGGTGGCCGAGGTGCTCGCGCGCCAGCAGGTCAAGGCCACTTTCTTTCTGGCCAACGAAAAGACATTGACCGAAGGCGGCAGCCTCGACGACACCTGGGCCCCCTGGTGGAAGAGCCGCGCTGCCGAAGGCCACGCCTTTGGCTCGCACACCTTCGATTGCCACGCCCAATCCCAAAACCCGAGTCGGCTCCACTGACACGTCGACAACGAAGTCGCCCAGCACCGCCTTCGATGGGCCAAGACCC
>JACMKW010000208.1 GCA_014379885.1 Rhizobacter sp. | reverse complement strand
TGGCTGCTGCTTGCAAGAAGGCGGTGGAGGCCGGCGCCTCTGTGCTGTCAGCACCCATCACCAAACCCTGGGGTCAGACCGTCGCTTACGTGCGCTGCCCCGACGGCACGCTGGTCGAGCTGTGCACCGAACTCAAAGGTTGAACACCACCATGGACGATGTTTCCAACGAACGCAACAACTGGGTCGCCGTGGCCTGCGCCGAACATGTGGCGCGCGGCCGCGAGATGGGCATCATGCAGGTGGGTCACGGCAAGGGCCCGCCGCTCAAGCGCATTCATGCCGGCGACCGGGTGGCCTACTACTCGCCGGTGCAACGCCTGGGTGAAAAAGAACCCTGCCAGGCATTCACCGCCATCGGTGTCGTGCGCGACGATCGTGTGTACCAGGCTGACATGGGCAATGGCTTTGTGCCATTCCGCAAAGACGTGGACTACGCCCGCGGCACCCACGAGGCACCCATTCGCCCGCTGCTCGACACCCTCTCGTTCACGCGCGACAACCCCAAAAACTGGGGCTACGCATTTCGCTTCGGGCTCATCAAGGTGAGCGACGAAGACATGGACACGATTGCCCAGGCCATGGGCGCGAAGCTGCTCGAGCATGCGGCGCGCTGACCGCCTGTTCCAGATCGTCCAGCTGATCCGCGGCCGGCGCCTTTCTACCGCGCAGTTTCTGGCCCAACGACTGGAGGTGTCCGAACGCACTGTCTACCGCGACATCGCCGAGCTGATGGTGCAAGGTGTGCCCATCGAAGGCGAGGCCGGTGTGGGCTACCGCATGCGATCGGGCTTCGACCTGCCACCGCTCATGTTCACCCACGAAGAAGCCCAGGCCCTGGTGGCCAGCGTGCGCATCGCTCAACCACGGCTCGATGCTGCGCTGGCGGCGCAGGCCGAAAATGCGTTGTCGAAAATTCTCGCCGTGCTGCCGGTGGCGGCACGCGCGGCGGCCGAAAGCCTGGCGGTGTACGCCCCACCCATCGAGTTCGACCCTGGCACCCGTGAGCGGTTGGAACCGCTGCGCCTGGCGGCCGAGGGGCGGCGCAAGGTTGCTCTGCTGTACCGCGATCTGAAAGACAGCGACAGCGAGCGCACCGTGCGCCCCCTGGGCTGCTTCTACTGGGGCGCGGTATGGACGCTGGCCGCCTGGTGCGAAGCACGCGAAGGGTTCCGTAACTTCCGGGTCGACCGCATTCAGACACTGCAGGTGCTGGATGAAACCTTCCGCGACGAGCCCGGCAAGACCCTGCCCGACCTGTTCCGGCACACCCAGGCCGAAGTCAGCCACCGCAACCACGGCGCGCCTGCGTGAGCCGTTATTCCCGCGTTCGCGCATTGCTGCCCGAGGAAAACGCACAACTGTTTGAGTCGTCATTCCCGCCCTTCGACAGGCTCAGGACAGGCCGGCCTTCGGCCGAGCGGGAATCCAGGATGTGGGCGTCGTGCCGCCTTATCGAGGCCCGGTGTGTGCCTGCATGCTGGATTCCCGCCTTCGCGCACTGCTGTCCGGGGAAAATTGAATGAGTCAGCGCGAAGCCGCAAAGGGCGTCGCCGCGCGGGCCGTGCCTGCCGTAGAGACTCGATGGGACGCCCGCAAAAACGCCGTCATTCCCGCCCTTCGACAAGCTCAGGATAAACCGGGCTTCGCCCGAGCGGGAATCCAGCACGCAGG
>JACMKW010000207.1 GCA_014379885.1 Rhizobacter sp. | reverse complement strand
TGATGGGGATCGGCACGCGGGCGATGTTCGCCAACTACGCGGCGCTGCAAGTCACCGGCAACAACATTGCCAATGCCAACACCGTGGGCTACTCGCGCCAGGAAGCGCAACTCGCCACGGCCAAGGGCCAGTACACCGGCGCAGGTTTTTTCGGGCAGGGTGTGAACGTCACGACGGTGGCGCGCTCCTATGACCGCTTTCTCACCGCGCAGGCAGCCGCCACCAACTCGCTCGCCAACGCCGACACCGCGCGCATGTACCAGCTCACCCAGCTGGAGAGCGTGTTTCCACTCGGCGAGGCCGGTATCGGGCACGCGGCCCGCCAGGTCCTCGACGCCTTTGTCGACGTGGCCAACAACCCGCAGGATTCATCGGCCCGCCAAGTGGTGATTGCGCGAACCCAGGAAATGGCGGCACGCTTCAAGACGGCAGGCGAACAGCTCAACACCTTGCAAAGCGGTGTGTCGCAAGACATGAAGTCGGCCATCGCCAGTGTCAATGCACTGGCCACGCAGGTGGCCGACCTGAACAAGCAGATCTCGGCGCTCAAGGGCTCGGGCCATGCACCCAATGACCTGCTTGATCAGCGCGACCTGCTCGTCAACGAGATCAGCAGTTACATCAATGTCTCCAGCATCTCGGCCGACGACGGCACCGTGGGCCTGTTCATCGGCGGCGGCCAGTCGTTGGTGTTGGGCAGCACGGCCAATGCGCTGAAAGGCGCGCCCGATCTGTACGACCCGGCCAAGACCCAGCTCGCGCTGCGCGAAGGCGGGGTCGATCGCCTGGTGCCCACCGAGAGCATTGCCGGCGGCACCATCGCCGGCCTGGTGCGCTTTCAGAACGAAGACCTCAACGCCGCACGCAACCTGCTGGGCCAGATGGCGGTGGCTGTCAGCGGTGCCATCAACCAGCAACAGGCCTTGGGTCTGGATGCGCGCCAGCCCGCCGGCGCAGGCTCACCGTTGTTTTCGGTGGGAGCACCACGCACCCTGCCGGCCTCGGCCAACGGCGGTGACGCCGCGTTCACGCTGGCAGTGAGTGATTTCACCCACGTGCAGGCGAGCGACTACGAACTGCGCTTCGACGGCAGCGACTACCGCCTCACACGCTTGTCAGACGGCAACGCGGTAGTAGGCAGCCCCTTTTCACCGGCGGCGCTGGCGGCCGGTGTGCAGGTTGAAGGCCTCACGTTGCAACTGAATTCGGGCACCGCGGTGTCGGGCGACCGTTTCCTGCTGCAAGCCGCCGGCCCGGCTGCTGCTGACATGCGCGCGGTGCTCAGCGACCCTCGTGGCGTGGCGGCTGCGTCGGCCGTCACCGGCAGCTTTGCCGTCACCAACACCGGCACGGCCACGGCGGCGTCGCTCGGAGTGGTTGACGCCACTGCGTATGACTCAACGCTCACAGCCCGCCTGAGCTTCACGTCGGACACCGGCGACTACAGCTACGACATGCTCGACGCGAGCAACGCCGTGGTCTCCAGCGGCACGGGCACCTGGAGTGCCGGCACCCCGATCACGCTCAACGGCTTTTCGCTGCAACTCAACGGCGTGCCGCGCAGCGGCGACATCATCAACGTGGCCCCCACCACCACCCCCGCCGCGAGCAACGGCAATGCCGTGGCTTTCGTGGCCCTGGGCAGTGCGCTCTTCGTCGGTGCGAATACGTTGGCCAACGGCACGCTGGTGCCCGGCCTCAGCATCACTGACGCGTATGCCAGCGCCTTGTCAGACATCGGGGTGCGGGTGCAAAGCGCGAAGTCGGCCTCGGGCATCTCCAGCGCCATCGCGTCCACCGCCGAAGCGGCGCGCGCCAACAAGGCGGGTGTCAACCTCGACGAAGAGGCAGCACGCTTGATCCAGTTCCAGCAGAGCTACCAGGCCGCCGCGAAGATGTTGCAGGTGGCCAAAGACGTGTTCGACACCTTGCTGCAAACGACGGGTGGCTAGTACCGCCTTGAATTGAAAGACACCCCATGCGCATCAGCACAGCCAATTCTTTCGACGCGTCGGTTGACAACCTGGTGCGCCGCCAAAGCGCTTTGTCCAGCGCGCAGGAGCAGCTCACGACCGGCAAGCGCGTCAACCGCGCGAGCGACGACCCGGCGGCTGCCGCACGCGCCGAGCGCGCGCTCGCGGCCGAGCTGCACACCGACGCCACACAACGTGCAGTGAATGCCAGCCAGAACGCCATGACGCTGGCCGAAAGCGCACTCGGCGACGCAAGCGACTTGCTGCAGCAAATTCGCGAGACCATGGTGGCCGCCGGCAACGGCAGCTACAGCGACAGCGAGCGCCGCGGCGCGGCTGAAAAGATTGCCGGCCTGCGCGACCAGCTGCTGGCCGTGGCCAACCGGCAAGACGGTTCGGGCACCTACCTGTTTGGTGGCCAGGCTGCCGACCATGCGCCGTTTCTCGACGCAGCGGGTGGTGTCAGCTTTCAAGGTGAGCCCGGCCAGATCGACGCGGCCTCGGGCGACCCCTTGCCATTGACCGTGGATGGGCGCGCCGCCTGGATGAGCGCGCGCACCGGCAACGGCGTGTTCGTGACCTCGCCCACGGTGAGCACGGGTGCCGCCTGGATCGACACCGGCCGCGTGACCGACCCAAGCGCCTTGACGGGCTCCAGCTACAGCCTGGTGTTCAGCAACACCGCCGGCGTGGTTACCTACTCGGTGCTGCAAGACGGCGCCGCAACCGCGATCGCGGGTGTGCCCTATGTGTCGGGCCGCGCCATCGCGGTCGACGGCCTGTCGGCCACGGTGACGGGCGTGCCTGCCGACCTGGACCAGTTCGACTTCACGCCATCTACCGCCGACCTCAACCTCTTCACTGCACTTGACCAGGCGGTGGTCGCGCTCAACACCCCGCTGCGCAGCACCTCGCAGATTGCGCAGACCAACTCCACCTACATGGCCGCGGTGGATGCGGCCATGGGGCAGATGCAATCGGTGCGCAGCCAGGTGGGCGAGACGCTCGGTCGCATCGACAGCGCCACCGGCCGCCTCGACGACCTGCGGCTGGCCAGCCAGACCGACCGCAACAACGCCGAAGGCCTCGACATGGTGAAGGCGATTTCCGACTTCCAGAACAAACAAACGGGATACGATGCAGCGCTCAAGAGCTACTCGCTGGTGCAGAAGATGTCGCTCTTCAACTACATCACCTGAAGCAAGGCGCGGCGCGTGAACGACAACACCATTCTTGGCCAGGTCGCCCTCGGCTACTCGCCCTTCATTGACCGCAGCCGTGCCGTGAGCGCCACGCGCCTGACGGTGTTCCCGCTGCGCCCCGAAGCCACCCCCGATGTGGCACAACTGCTGCATGCCGTCGGCGGCGTGTGGCCGGCCAACGGCGGGCGGGCCTCCCTCAACGTGCTGAGCGAAAGCCTGCTGCAAGACCTGCTGGGCGCTGCGCCTTCACCCAACCTGATGGTGGAAGTGCCGGCCTTCATGGCAGTGGACCCGGCCAACATCATCGCGTTGCAAAACCTGCACACCGCCGGCACCGTGCTGCTGATCAAGGGCCGCCCGCTGAAAGAGTTGCCGCGCGAAGTGTTGCCGTGTTTCACCTACTCGATCATCGACCTGGCCGACGACCGCCGCATCAATGAAGCGGCGACCGGTGTGCCGGCCGGCGTGGTGCGCAACATTCCCCACGTGCAGGCGGGGGTGCGCACCCTGGCCGAACTGGAAGGCAGTTTCGCCCGCGGTGCTGCTGCGGTGCTGGGCTGGCCGATCGACGACGTGATCAACATGGCGGCTGCTCGGGGGGGCAAACAACCGCAAAACGACCTGCAGGTGATCGTCGAGCTGATTCAGCGGGTCGACAAGGAAGAGCCGATCGAAAAGCTCGAAGCTACCTTGAAGCGTGACCCATCGCTTGCTTTCAAGCTGATGCGCTACATCAACTCGCCGGCCTTTGGCCTGCGGGTGGAGATCAGCTCCTTCCGCCACGCGATCATGATGCTGGGCTATCAGCGCTTGAAGCGTTGGCTGGCGCTGCTGCTGGCCACGGCGGGCAAAGACAGCAACATGAAGCCGGTGATGTTCGCGGCGGTGCGGCGTGGGCTGCTGATGGAAGAACTGGTGCGCTCGTCGGGTGATGAAGAGATGCGCAATGAGATGTTCATTTGCGGCGTGTTCTCTTTGCTTGACCGCATGTTCAAGCAACCGTTTTCCGAGTTGCTGAAGACGATTCCTGTGCCTGAGCGGGTGTACCAGGCGCTGGTGGATGGGACGGGGCCGTATCAACCTTACTTTGCGTTGGTGCAGGCGGTGGAGAACGAGTCGTTGTATGACTTCCGTTCGGCGGCTGAGACCTTGATGCTCAGCGTGAGTGAGATCAATCGCTGTGTGTTGTCGGCGTTGACTGCCGCTTCGCAGGTGGAGTAACCCGTCTTCGTCATTCCCGCGAAGGCGGGAATCCAGGATGGTTGCGCACCACCAATCGTTCGGCCGGCATACCCCAAACCGTTCGGGCTGAGGTATCGAAGCCTTGTGCC
>JACMKW010000206.1 GCA_014379885.1 Rhizobacter sp. | reverse complement strand
CCGAGCCGGCCGACAGCCCGCGTGCCGTGTGCGGGCCCCGATCGAACTTCTCGCTGGTGTATTGCATGCAAACACAGTGCAAACGCCCGAAGTTCGCGCGACACCCGCAGTGCACCGACATGAGGCAGCGGGGCGAGATCAATTGACGCGCCCGCGTCTTTACCCAGCAGCAACGTTCACGGGTCAACAACGCAGCGCCCAGGGCCGTTGACAGCACATGGGAGCCACGTCCAGGCGCCCAGGAGTAACGACAATGAACAAACTCGTGAAACGCCGCGTTCTCGGCGTGTTGAGCGTGGTGCTCGCCACCCAGTTGCTGAGTGCTTGCATCGTGTTGCCGCTGCCGTCGCATCGTCATCGCGCGGTGGTGGTGAACCCCGGTTATGGTTACAACCCGGCACCCCAGCCGGGCTATGGCCATCCCCACTGGAGGCGTTGAGACACCGCTGAGCGGCCACCAGGCCGTCCATGGGCACGACCTGGAAGTCGCTGTCATGGACGCCTGCGCTTGTATGTGAAATGGACCTGGGTCCAAGCAGCACATACCCGCAGTCACAAGCTCACCGGGCAGGGGCTGGACACCTCAGAATGGCCGCGTCACCACGCAGCCGTTCACACCATGTCCTCAGCCTCTGTGCGCCAAATCACCGACCTGCCCGGGCCGCGTGGCATTCCCGTGCTGGGCAATGCCTTGCAAATCAAGCTGGACCACGTGCACCTCGACGTGGAGGCCTGGGGGCGCGAGTTCGGGCCGTTCTTCCGCTTCCGGCTTGGCAAGATGAACGCACTCGCCATCACCGACCACGAGGTGATTGCCAGCCTGTTGAAAGACCGGCCTGATGGGTTCAGGCGCACCTCGCGCTCTACGACCGTCGGCCTGGAGATGGGCCTCAAGCCCGGCGTTTTCGGCGCCGAAGGGCAAGCCTGGCGTGACCAGCGCCGCATGGTGATGGCGAGCTTCGCGCCCAACCATGTGCGGGCCTACTTTCCTTCACTGCTGAAAGTGACGCAGCGCCTGCGCGGGCGCTGGCAGGCTGCCGCGCGCAACGGCGCCACCATTGCGCTGCAGGAAGACCTGATGCGCTACACCGTGGACGGTGTGGCCGGCCTCGCCTTCGGCACCGACATGAACACGCTGCAGTCCGACGAAGAGGTGATCCAGCAGCATCTGGACAAGATCTTCCCCGCGCTGTTTCGGCGCATCTTTGCGCGCTTTCCGTACTGGCGCTACTTTCGCCTGAAGGCGGACCGCGAGCTCGACCACAGCGTGGCCGCCATCAACCTCGCCATCGACGGTTTCATCGCGCAGTCTCGCGAGCGCATGCGCACCAACCCGGCCTTGCGCGAACATCCCACCAACCTGCTCGAAGCCATGATCGCCGCCGCCGATCAGGGCGACAGCGGCGTGACCGACCGGCAGGTGGCCGGCAATGTGCTCACCATGCTGCTGGCCGGCGAAGACACAACCGCCAACACCCTGGCCTGGATGATCTACCTGCTGCAGCGCAACCCGCAGGCGCTGCAACGCGCCACTGAAGAGGTACGCCGCATCGCGCCCGACGCCGCCGCCTTCACGCCCGAGCAGATGGCTTCACTTGAATACCTGGAGGCCTGCGCGTCGGAAACCATGCGCCTGAAGCCGGTCGCGCCCTTCCTCGTGCTGGAGGCCTTGCGCGACACCACCATCGCCAACATTGCCGTGCCCGCCCGCACCTTTGTCTGGTGCGTGATGCGCCACGATGCCGTGAGTGCGCAGCACTTTCCGAACCCCCAGACCTTTGACCCCACGCGCTGGCTCGACAACGCCGACCCCGCGCTCACCCCCAGCTCACCCAAGCGCGTGGCCATGCCCTTCGGCGCCGGCCCGCGCGTGTGCCCGGGGCGCTACCTCGCCATGCTGGAAATCAAGATGGCCATGGCCATGCTGCTCGGCAGCTTCGAGATCGACAGCGTGGGCACGCCAGACGGCGGCGAGGCCCGGGAGCGCATGGCGTTTGCGATGTCGCCCGTGGGCCTCACGCTGCGGCTGCGCGAGCGCATGGCCTGAATGGCATTCCCGCCCTTCGACAAGCTCAGGACAGGCCGGGCTTCGCCCGGGCGGGAATCCAGCATGCAGGCATGTCACGGTTGTCGAAACGCAGGCACGACGCCAACATTCTGGATTCCCGTCTTCACGGGAATGACCGGCCTCAAGGAATGAAATTCAGCGCTTCGGGCAAGGGCAAGGTGATGGGCATCTCGAAGAACGGCCCCGCACCATCGGGGTCGATCACCACCGTGCCATTGGTCGCAAAAAACAGCGCGATCTGCGTTTGTGCGGCCACCGCATACGGTGCGGCGGCTGCACTGCCGATGTTGGTCAGAAAGGTGTGCGGCCCCTTGCCCACCGCGTTGTTGGCGGCGTAGGCCAGGTCGTTGCGGAAGTAGGTGACACGGTCGGCCAAGTCACCTGCCCGCACGATCGCGCTGCTGGTCGGGTTGGGCACCACGGTGTCGCCCTTGGCAAACTGCACGATCACCGGCTTGGGTGCATTGCCGCGCAGCGGCTGCTTGCGAATGGCACTCGCGTACGCCACCGGGTTGCCGGCCTGCTGCACCCACTCATTTCGGTCGAGCACCTGCTGGATGGCCGACGCTCCGGGCACGGTGTTGACGAGCGGTGGCAGGTTGCGCAGCGGCACGTTTTCGTTGAAGACAATGCCGCTCGGGCGCACCACGTTGATGAGCGAAGGCACACGGGTGGCGAGGTACTGCCCGGTGAGCGGGCGGAACACGCCCAGGCGCGCTACTTCGGTGATGGAGCCGCCGGGCACGTTGACCACACCGGCCCGGATGTTCGGCTCCACACCAAGCAAGATGCTGCCGTAGATGCCGCCAAACGACTGGCCCGCGTAGTAAATGCGTTGGGCGTTGAGGTCGACCGTGCCGTCGCCGTCCACATCGACACCGGCTTCGATCTGCCGCACCAGTTGCATCAGGTCGACCACCGTCTGGCGCAGGCCGTCACGGCTGCTGATGATGCCGCGTGGCGCCGCAGCGTTCACGCCTTCGGTGGCGTCGATGTTGCCGTTGCCGTCCTGGTCGAAGCCACGGCCCCCGGCGGGCACCACCACCGGCGCCCCGGCAGCAGGCAGCACGTTCAGCGTGCCCAGCGGCCCGCCGCCATGGCCCACCACGTTGATGGCCACGGTGGCAATGCCTTGCGAGGCCAGCACCGACGCCACCGTCCAGGGCGCGCCATACATGCTGTCGGTGAAGCCGTGGCCGAAGATGGCCACCGGCCAGCCCCCGGCCGGCATCGGCGACGACGGCAGGAACATCTGCACCACCAAATCATTGCTGCCCTGTGGCCGCGGCTGGCCCAGCAGCGTGGGGCTGGCAGGTATGTACTTTTCTGCGGTCTGGTAATCGGGTGAACGGAACTTGCCGTAGGCCACACGCGCCACCGCTCCTGGCACCACGTTGAGGGCCGGCGTGGGGAGGAAGGACGGTGCGAACACCGGCGCGATGCCGGTTTGGCGGTTGAACTGGATGCCCGTGAGCGCGTTGAGTGCAAACACTGCGCGCACCGGGCCTGCGGCCGAGGCGCCGATGTTGAAGTCGATTTGCGCGGGTTGGGTGCGCTTGATCTGGGCGCGGATCTTCTCCAGGTCGGCCGTGGTGCTTTGTGTGGTGAACAGGCTGAGCGCGGCAATGCGCTGGTGCGGAGCCCCGCTCACGTGTTGCCCGTCGAGCAGTGACTTGCCATAGGAGGCGTCGTCGCGGTCACGGCCACGCCCGAAGTCGTTGCGGAAACGGCCGAAGGCACCGGCCTCAATCGGGTGGCCCGACGCGTCGCGCACGCCATTGGTCACCACCAGCACGTAGCGCGAGTGTTCGGCCAGCTGGGCATCGGACTCGACCGCCAACGTCTTGGTGGCAACGTCCCACACCACCTGGTTGATGCCCACGCGCTGGCCAAAGCCCCAGCCGCTGAGCGTGTCGCCCAGGTTGACGAGGTAGACGGTGTCGCTGGTCACGCTGGCGGGGTCGATGTCGCCGCTGAAGGGAATGGTGATGCGTGGTTGGGTGTTGAAGCCATCGAGCTGGTTGATCACGTCGATGTCGGCGCAATCGCTGGGCTGCGCCTTGCAATCGGGCTTGGGCAGGTGCACGCGCTTGAAGGTCTTTTGCGTCCAGTCGACCTGGGTGAAGCGGTCACTCGGGAAAGGGCTGGTGGCCGGGCTCGACAGGTCGAAGCGCACGTGCACGCCGGCCGCGCCCGCCCACACCGGCAGCGACAGCAAGCAGGCACCGGCCCACGCTCGCCAGCGCCGGGCGGCAAAAGCATGAAGCCTTGGGTCATGGGGCAGGCGTGGCGTGAGTGCGCTCATTCGAGGTCTCCTGGCGGTGTTGGTTCTGGGCGCGCGGCAAAAACAGCGGGCGCGGACAAAAGTTATACCGCCCGCACGGTGCACCTACCAGGGTTGGTATTCACCACTGGAAAAACTGCGCGCAACCTCCGCCCGGGCTGATCGTGAGGCTCACCCGCGCCATGACGCGCTGCACACACGGGCCCGGTTTCAGCGGCCGAAGGGTCAAGTTCGGCCACGAACCTGCCGAAAATCCACCGATGCTGCGCGCTCCATTTCTGACTTATCTGGCTGACCTCGTGCTCACACGCGAGCCAGCGCGGCGCTGGGCCCTGGCCATGTGGCTGACCTCGGTCGTGACCTACCTGCTCTACGCGGCCCTGATGTGGCTGCAGGTGTGGTGGGGCTATACGCCGGCCCGCGCCGCAGGGTGGCTGATGCTTTGCATGTGCTGCGTCAATGCCCTCCTCTATGCGGGCATTCGCCACAGCTGGGGGCCGCCGCACGATCGCAGCCTTGGCGTCACTCAACTGCTGGTCGGCATCGTCTTCATGTGGTTTTCCTATGCGCTGGCCGGGCCGCTGGCGGGCGCCACACTCATCATCGTGGCCAGTCACATCGTCTACGCCATGTTCGGTTTGAGTACCAAGCACGTGTGGCAGATCGTGGCGGGCTCCCTCGCCGGCCTGGCGCTGACCATGCTCCTTTGCCATCAATGGCAGCCCGAGCGCTACCCCGCCGGGCAACAGTTCATCTCCTTTCTGTACACCTGCCTGGTGGTGGTGCTGATCGCGCGACTGACTGCGCTGGTCACCAAGATGAACGACGGCCTGCGCACGCAGCGCGGCGAGCTCGCTCTGGCCCTGGAAAAAGTGCGGCAACTCGCCACACGAGACGACCTGACGCAGGTGCACAACCGGCGCCACATCACCGAGCTGATGAGCATTGAGCAGACGCAACACGAACGCAGCGGCTCACCGCTGTGCCTGGCCCTGCTCGACATCGACTTCTTCAAGGTGGTTAACGACACCTTCGGCCACCAGGCCGGCGACGACGTGCTGCGCCGCTTTGCCGAGGTCACACAGCAGGCCCTGCGCACCAGCGACCTGCTGGGCCGATGGGGTGGCGAAGAGTTTGTCGTGGCGTTCCCCGACACTGGCATCGCGCAAGCCAAGGTGGCCTTGCAGCGTGCAAGAGACCAGTTGAAGCGCACCGACTTCAGCACCATCGCCCAGGAGCTGCGCATCACCTTTTCGGTCGGCCTGGTACAGATCGGCCCGCAAGAAAAAGTCGAAGCTGCGATCGAGCGCGCCGACCAGGCCATGTACCGGGCCAAGACCAACGGGCGGGACTGTGTCGAGTCAGACGCCGAAACCGGCCTGCCCGAAAAGGCCGCCTTGCGCGCCTGAGCCTGCGCCACGGCGCGTGCCGCGTTGTTGGATAGCATGCGTGCATGCGACGCTTCCGCCTTTCCCTGCGCTGATGAGCGCGCCCGATCTGGTCTTCATGGACGACAGCCTGCTCGTCGTCAACAAGCCGGCGGGCGTGTTGTCGGTACCGGGCCGCGGTGCTGACTTGCAAGACTGCATGGCGGTGCGCGTACTGGCGTTGGCGCCAGACGCGCTGGTGGTGCACCGGCTGGACATGGCGACCTCCGGGCTGCTGGTGTTTGCGCGCGGCAAGGCGGCGCAGACGAAGTTGAGCAAGGCGTTTGCGCAGCGCGAGGTGGGCAAACGTTATGTGGCGGTGGTGGCTGGCCTGATGGCGCTCGACCTTGGCGAGATCGATTTGCCGCTGATCACCGACTGGCCGAACCGGCCTTTGCAAAAGGTGGACTTTGAGGAGGGCAAGCCTTCGGTGACGCGGTATCGGGTGCTGGAGCGTTTGGCTGAAAGCACCCGCGTCGAGTTGGAGCCTGTCACGGGGCGATCGCATCAGTTGCGTGTTCACTTGCTCGCGCTGGGGCACCCGATCCTGGGTGATGCGCTGTATGCGCCTGCTGTGGTGTTGGCTCGGGCACCGCGCTTGTTGTTGCATGCGCGATGGGTGTCGCTTGTTCACCCTGTGCTGGGCAATGTGGTGAGTTTTGAGAGTGATGTGCCGTTCTGATCTGTGTGGATGACAGAGGCATGCGATCCCGACCGGTCAGTGGCACGCGCGGCCCAACGCGACACATCGCACCCGGCAGCGGCTCATCCCGCCTCTCCTGCAGTTCATCGCAAGTCGCTGGGCACGCCCCAGACCCCTCCCTACAGTTCACTCCAACGCAACACACCACCGCTTGGAGCCCACCATGATCGAACGTTTCATCGCCCCCGCCCTGACCTTCACCGTGCTGATCGCAGGCCATGTGGCCATCGTCTCGGCGATGTTCGGTTCGCCGGCCACGCGGCCCGCTGAAGCGCAAATGACCAAGACCCCGGTCATCCAGTTGGAAGCGGTAGTCATCACCGGCAAGCGCGCTTCCTGAACGATTGACATGGCTGGCCGCAGGCGGCCGAACCGGTGACCCCGGTGACACCGCCCTCGACCAGTTCTCCTGTTGGCGACACGGCGCAGGCCCTGTCGCCTTTTTTATGCGCGCGCATCAAACCCGGTTCTGATTAGTGACATGCCTCAGCCAACCTCCGTTCGCCCTGAGCCTGTATTCCCGATCGCCCTGACCCTTCGACGGAGCTCAGGACTAACGGCCTTGTCGAAGGGAGGGTGCGCCCAGCACTGCGCTGGCTTCGACAGACTCAACCCGAACGGATGTGAGGTGAAGCTGAGCTTTGTCACTCATCAGGAACCCGGTTGCAGCCCATGCCGCACTTCCCGCAGTTCGTCGCAATCCGTTGGGCAGAGCCTGGCGCGCTGCCTAGAGTCCCACCCAACACCACAGATTCACACCACGGAGCCACCATGTTCGACCGTATCTTCGCCCCCGTTTTGACCTTCGTCATGCTGATCGGCGGCACCGCCGCGGTGCTGTCGGCGCTGTTCTTCGAGCCGCGCCCTGAAGCGATGACGGCCCGAGGCATGACCCACGAAGTGATCGTGCTCGAACGCGTGATCGTCACCGGCAAACGCAGCGCGCCAGACGCCAAGCTCGCCACCAGCGACAAGAACCCACCCGCCAGCCAGGCCGCCGAAGGCCACGGGCTGCTGCTGCGCCCATCGCGCGATTGAGATGGCGCGATTGAGATGAAAAAACCCGGCCGGAGCCGGGCTGAATCAACCCCCAAAAAGTCGACTCAGGGCTTCAGGTAAGGCCCATCGTTGCCGAGCTTGCCCGGCGCCGCGTTGCCCGGCAGGTCCAACACAGCGAAGCTGTCTATGCCCCTGGCAGCATCGGTGAAGCGGCACTTGTAGGCCATGCCACCCGACACACCCTGCGTCGAATACTGCCCCCTCTGCCGCGGCTTGGTGCCACGGTCGTGTTGCGTGAACAACCGATGTACTTTAGTTACTCAAACTACATTGGTTTTATTGACTGCATTGGAATAAATACGGAGCAGCATTACAAATGTAGTAGTTGAACTACTTCGACTACTCGGCATCCACGCGGGGGCCTCCTCTCCACTGCGGCTCCATGCATCTCCTTCCACACTTCTTCGCCAGCCTGCTGGGCGCCATCAGCCTCACGGCATGTGGCGGTGGCCCATCGACTTCACCCTCACCCACCCCCCGCGCCGTGGACACCTCCGCCAT
>JACMKW010000205.1 GCA_014379885.1 Rhizobacter sp. | reverse complement strand
GTCCAGCCGATTTTCACGATGCCGTCAGCCACCAGGATCGCGTAGACGATCTCGCCGAGGTCCGAAATTCCACGGGCTGCTTCGTTGAAGCTGATCTCGCCCGAGGTGGAGTACCGGTACCCGTCGCCCTTGGTGGGGCCGGTGTCCTCGCCGTCTTGACGCTTCTCGAGGATTCGCTCTGGCGATTTGGTGTAAGAACTGGTAAATTTCAGCACTGTCCACTCCTAACTAGTGGGCCGGTCCCGGGAGGTTCGCAGCCTCGCCGGGACGTCTTATGTCTGATTTTGGGTGCGCGGTGCCGCGCCATGTAGGTCATCGTATCACCTCTCGCCTACCCGTGCAAGCATCCCCTTCACGCGATGGACGTCCGCTATGGCGTAGAGGTCATCCCTTCCGCGCTTTCCAATCGGGGTGATTGCGCCGTCCGCTTTCCACTTGCGGAGCGTGCGTCTGGTGATGCCCATGTGGTCCGCCAGCTCGGCGCTGGTCATCTCTTGGATTTTGCCCATGCGGGCGATTTCGGCGTGGTGCATGATCGAGTGCCCGGCTTCGCACAAGTAGTAGGCGGCTGGCCCGCCCGCGACCTCCGCCTTGGGGTGGACGAGCGCGTTGCATTGTGGGCAGACGAGCCTTAGTGGTGGCACTACTCGGGCTGCCCGGCTGAGCGTTTTCCACACGGTGGTGACGTCGCGGTCGATGTCTTCGGCCCACGCCTGGCGGGACCACCACGGTTCGGTGCCGATCAGCCAATCACACTCGCTGACCCAAGCAGCGGGGTTGACCAGGGTTGGCCACGGCTGGCCGGCGTCCCGCAGTTCCTCGGCGACCATGCGGACGCACAGGGTGAGTATGGCGAGTTGGCCGTGGTCGTCGGGGCGGAGTGCGTCGAAGGCGACGCAGTCGATGGGGACTTTGGTGCCGTAGTTGCTGCCGCGGATTTCGGACCTGGGCCCGGTCGGGTTCGGGGCGCCGATTGTCAAATACACCTCCGCGGCCAAGTTGGGAAGCTCGCGCAACATGTCGACGGTTCTCATACGGCCTTCCGGGGTTGGTGGTCACAGTTGCAGCGCCACGCGGGCCTGCTTGGGATGGTGGGGATGCACCGGCTGCACTGGTGGCAGAGGCACGGGCCGCAGGTCATAGCCACGCCTCGCGGAACGCCTTAGCTGCGATGGTTGTGACCTTCGAGGCGGCAATGAGCAGCGGGACGAGGGGCCAGATGGGTGAGAGCCACGCCCATTGCAGGCACACCCTGCGCGTGGCCCTTAGCCTGCGCGCTTCTAGGATGTTGATCGCCCACCAGCCAGCGCATGACATCGCGTAGATGATCCATAGCGTGATCGCCATGCCGTCGCTCATCGTGGCCCGCTTGATTGCATGCGCCGGTCGAGGTCTTGCGGGGTCAACGCCCACACAACCACGGGCACCGCGGGGGCTACCGCTTCACCCGCGGGAACACCCGTCAGGCCAGCAGCGGGCAACGTCGGGCTGTTGAGCACCGTTGGTGCCCCTGCCATGCCTTGCACAGCCTCGAACATGGCCTGCGCACCAGCCAGGAAGCCGGTCAGATAGTCGTCGGTCATGCGGTGGTCTCGCCGTCAAGGGCGCGGAGAGTGGCGCATGGGTAGGTCAGCGTGTCGCATGTGGCGCAGGCCTCGCAGCCACAGCCACATTGGCCATGTAGCGCCCGCACCCGCGCAATGGCCGCCTCTGCCGCAATGGCCCTCGCGGCGAGCTTGATCCCGGCGTCGTATATGTCGATCTTGGTTGCGCGCTCATCGGCAAGGTCGGCGCTCATCGCAGCACCCCGCACCGGCTGCACTGACTGCGTGAGTCTGACCCTGGTTCGACCAGGCCCCACCAGTGTGTGTGTGCCGTGCCTTGCTCGATTGGCCACGGTCCATTGACGAGCCGGACGAGGCCAGACCGGGCGGGAATGTTGGCGCTGGCGTTCGGGAACATGTCGGACGCGGCAGCAAGCTCGGCGGTAGCCTCAGCGTCATTCGCGAACGCCTCCAGCCGGTCAAGCACGGCCTGCGCCTTGGCCACCTCGAGGCTCAACCGTGCGGCCTCCTTGCCTGCCATGTCGCGCAGTCGGTAGATCATGTCCAGTACGTCGCTCATTGCTGCGTCTCCTCGTTGGTGGCGGTCAGGGCTTCAAGCGCGGCAAGCTGGCGGGAACGTTCAGCCTCGAGCGCATCCTGAGACGGGCGGCAGTCGATGACGCACCCAACCTGGTCCAGCAGGACCGTCCCCGTTCCTGTCAGCAGCCCGCCGATTGCACGCGGCTTGGGTGTGCCAACGTCACCCACGGGCTGGGCCACGAACGTGCCGGCCGCGATCTGCTCGCGCGCATGCCGTTGCCACGCGATCTGCTCGGCGGGCGTTTCGAGCGCGGCGGGTGGTGCCGGGATGGGCGTGGCCTCGAGCCGCTTGGCCCGGATGCGCTTGATGCCGCCGATGATGTGGCCCGGCTCGATGTAGTTGCTCTTGCCCGGCTCGAGCGGACGGCGGCCGATCTCGATGATGGCCGCGCGGGCATCGTCGAACGGCTGGTCGCCCAGCAGCAACGCCCACGCGTCCGGTGTGTACTGGTCGAACTGCTGGCTTGGGCAGAACGCCTTCACCATCTTGCAGAGTGCAATAACTTCGGCGGTGTTCACGATGCCCTTCCTTCGATGCTGAGTTGGTCGGTGACGCCCATGCGGCGCGCTGCTTGCTCAAAGAGGTCGTCCGTCTCGGCTTGGCGCCTGCTCTTGCCTGCCGGCCGGGACGCTTGCGCCTGGAGGGTTGAGTACTTCTCGCGCAGGGTCGCCATCGATCTGATGTTGGCCGACCAGAACGAATCGCCCGTGGCCCAGTCGATCGCCGCCCGTACCTGCTCGGGCTCGCGGCGGTCTACGTCCAGCAGCAGGCGGCATTGGCGATGCCAAGCCTTGCCGGGGTTGGCCTTGTGCCCGTTGGTGCGAACGCGGGCTGCGAGGTATTCGCAGAGTTCGATC
>JACMKW010000204.1 GCA_014379885.1 Rhizobacter sp. | reverse complement strand
GTCGATCTGCGTGAACTCGGGCTGGCGGTCGGCGCGCAGGTCTTCGTCGCGGAAGCACTTGGTGATCTGGTAGTAGCGGTCGAAGCCGGCCACCATCAAGAGCTGCTTGAACAACTGCGGCGACTGCGGCAGCGCGAAGAACATGCCTTCGTTGACGCGGCTGGGCACCAAGTAGTCGCGCGCGCCTTCGGGCGTGCTCTTGGTGAGCATCGGTGTCTCGATGTCGATGAAGCCGTTGGCATCGAGGAACTTGCGCACCTCCATCGCCACGCGGTAGCGCAGGATCATGTTCTTCTGCATCGCGGGGCGGCGCAGGTCGAGCACACGGTGCGTGAGGCGCGTGGTTTCCGACAGGTTCTCGTCGTCGAGCTGGAACGGCGGCGTGACGCTCGGGTTCAGCACCTCGAGCTCGTGGCACAGCACTTCGATCTTGCCGCTGGTCAGGTTGCTGTTCTCGGTGCCGGTGGGGCGCGGGCGAACCTTGCCGATGACCTTGAGGCAGAACTCGTTGCGCACGTCTTCGGCCACCTTGAAGGTTTCGGCACGGTCGGGGTCGCAGACGATCTGCACCAGGCCTTCGCGGTCGCGCAGGTCGATGAAGATCACGCCGCCATGGTCGCGGCGGCGATGGGCCCAGCCCATCAGGGTGACGGTCTGGCCGAGCAGCTTTTCGCTGACGAGGCCGCAGTAGGTTGTTCTCATGGGTTCACTCCGGGATCGGGGGGAGATTGTGCGGCGGCGGCCAGGGGCGCGCCAGCACGGTTAAGACAAAGGGGTAGGCGCTGCAAGGCTGTGTTTCAAGCCGTCAGGGCTGGGCGGTTGCCTGGCCGCCTAGCCCGGCTGATTTCGGGGCTCGGCGGACGCCTCGTGCACGGGCGGTGCCACCACGCCCATGGAGATGACGTACTTCAAGGCCTCGTCCACACTCATCTGCAAGGCGATCACATCCGCGCGCGGCACCATCAGAAAGAAGCCCGATGTCGGGTTGGGGGTGGTGGGCACGTACAGGCTCACGTAGTCGCCCGAGAGGTGGATGGCCGCCTCGCCGCCTGGTTTGCCGGTGACGAACGCGATGGTCCACGAACCCTGGCGCGGGTACTGCACCAGCACCGCTTCGCGAAACGCGTTGCCGCTGCTGGAGAACAAGGTGTCCGACACCTGTTTGACCGAGCTGTAGATCGACTTGACGATAGGGATGTTGTTGAGCAGCACATGCCCCTGGCGCAGCGCCCACTGGCCGAAGATGTTGGCCGCGAACACGCCGGTGATCAGCAGACCGGCCACCATCACGACCACGCCCAGCCCGGGGATCTTGCGCAAGCCTTCGAGCGACTCGCGCGCCCCCTCGGGCAGCACCGCCTGGGAGGCGGACAGGATGCTGCCGAACACGTCATCCATCAGGCCCAGCACGGAGTGCAGCACCCAGATCGTGATGGCCAGCGGCAGCCAGACCAGCAAGCCGGCGATCAGATATTTCTTCACAAAGTTCCTTGGGTTGGGTACGCGCGGCTCACTGGCCACCCGACGACGAGCCGCCAGTGGCTGGCGGGGGAGCCGCAGCAGGGGTGCTGGCAGCCGGAGCGGATGATGACGATGCGGCAGGGGCAGCAGCCGGGGCCGCTGCGCCTGCGTTCGAGGCGTCTGGCTTGTCCGGGGCACCGGGCTTGGCGGGCTCGCCCGCAGCCGTGGTGCCACCTCGGAAATCGGTCACGTACCAGCCGGAGCCCTTGAGCTGAAAGCCCGCTGCGGTCACCTGTTTCTTGAAGGCCGACGCACCGCAGGCCGGGCAGTCGGTCAACACCGGGTCCGAAATTTTCTGCAGCACGTCTTTGGCGTGGCCGCAGGCCTCACACCGATAGGCGTAGATGGGCATGGCTAAGCCTTTGATTCAAAACGGAAAACCCACAATTATACGTGGCATGGGTGTTTCGTCGGACGACACCGCAGCCTCTGGAATAATTGTTGCTCACCTCGCCACCGTACCCACAAGGAGCTTCACGTGATCCGCATCACCGCCCAACGCCTCGTGTCGATTGCCAGCACCCTCCTGCTCGGGCTGTCTGTTGCCGGCACAGCCCGAGCCGCCGACGCGGCGGCACCCGAGGCCAAGGTCCTGAACATCTACAACTGGTCCGACTACATCGCCGAAGACACGATCAAGAACTTCGAGAAAGAAACCGGCATCAAGGTCAACTACGACAACTACGACAGCAACGAGATACTGCACACCAAGCTGGTGGCGGGGAAAACCGGTTACGACATCGTGGTGCCTGGCGCGCACTTCGCCAAGCAGCAGATCGAAGCCAACCTGTTGCGCAAGCTCGACCGCTCACTGCTCACCAACTGGGGCAACCTCGACCCGGCGATCCTGGAGCAGATGGCCAAGGTCGACCCGGGCAACCAGTACCTGGTCGACTGGTTGTGGGGCTATGTCACCGTCGGCATCAATGTCAACAAGGTGAAAAAAGCCCTGGGTGATATGCCCATGCCGCAAAACCCGTGGTCGCTGCTGTTCGACCCCAAGTACGCAGCCAAGCTGAAGAGTTGTGGCGTCAACTTCCTCGACTCGGCCTCCGAAGTTTTGCCGGTCGCGATGCTGCAGGTGGGCAAGCCGGCCTTCAGCCGCAGCGCAGCCGATTACCCTGCCGCCGGCGAGATGCTGAAGAAGGTGCGCCCCTACGTGACCCGCTTCTCGTCGTCGGGCTACATCGATGAGCTGGCCGGCGGTGCGCTGTGCGCCGTCATGGGTTACTCAGGCGACATCAACATCGCCCGATCGCGCGCCATGCAGGCCAAGAACGGCCATGTCATCGAAGCCCTGGTGCCGCCGAGCGGCTCCACCCTGTTCTTCGACACGATGGCGATCCCCGCCGATGCCAAGCACCCGAAGAACGCCCACCTGTTCATCAACTACATCATGCGTCCAGAGGTGCATGCCTCGCTGACCAACAAGGTGTTCTACGCCAACCCGAACAAGGCTTCGCTGAAGTTCGTGGCCAAGGACGTGGCCGAGAACAAGTCGATCTTCCTGAGCGCCAAAGACCTGGCCGGCATGACCGCGCCCGACAGCCTGCCGCAAGACATTCGCCGCGTGCAGACCCGCACGTTCACCAGCTTCAAGGCCAACCGCTAGTAGCCAGAGCGCAGCAGGATCAGCGTCGTCACCAAACCCGTAACAAAGCCCACGCCGACCCAAAGCACCGAACGCAACAGGCGATTGGTGCGGCGCTGCTCGGCGAGCAGCGCCTGCAGCAGCTGGGGTTCGAGGCCGTTGCGGCTCGGCTGAAGCGCCTGGTGCACGAGCCGGGGCAGCTCGGGCAACAGCTGGGCGTAGTGCGGCGCCTCTTTCTTGAGCCGCTCGACAAGGCCGCGCCACCCCACCTGCTCGTTCATCCAGCGTTCGAGAAAGGGCTTGGCGGTGTTCCAGAGGTCAAGCTCGGGGTCGAGCTGGCGGCCCAGGCCTTCCACGTTGAGCAGCGTCTTTTGCAGCAGCACGAGCTGGGGTTGGATCTCGACGTTGAAGCGGCGCGAGGTCTGGAACAGCCGCAGCAGCACCTGTCCCAGCGAGATGTCTTTGAGCGGGCGGTCGAAGTGCGGCTCGCAGACGGCGCGGATGGCACCCTCCAGCTCGTCGATGCGGGTGTTCGGCGGCACCCAGCCCGACTCGACATGCAACTCGGCCACCCGCTTGTAGTCGCGGCGGAAGAACGCGATGAAGTTCTGCGCCAGGTATTCCTTGTCGAACTCGGTGAGCGTGCCCACGATGCCGAAGTCGAGCGCGATGTAGCGCCCGAAGGTGGCCGGCGCCAGGCTCACCTGGATGTTGCCGGGGTGCATGTCGGCGTGAAAGAAGCCGTCGCGAAACACCTGGGTGAAAAAGATGGTGACACCGTCGCGCGCTAGCTTGGGGATGTCGACGCCCGCATCGCGCAACCGCTGCGTCTGGCTGATGGGCACGCCCTTCATGCGCTCCATCACGATCACGCTCTGGGTGCACAGGTCCCAGACCATCTCGGGCACCATGATCAGGTTCAGGCCGCTCATGTTGCGCCGCAGCTGGGCGGCGTTGGCGGCTTCGCGCACGAGGTCGAGCTCGTCGTGCAAGTAGTTGTTGAACTCGGCCACGACCTCACGCGGCTTCAGGCGCTTGCCGTCGGCCGACAGGCGTTCGACCCAGCGTGCCAGCGTGCGCAAGAGCGAGAGGTCGTCGTCGATCACCGCCAGCATGCCGGGGCGCAAGACCTTCACCGCCACTTCACGGCCGTTCTTGAGCACCGCGAAATGCACTTGCGCAATGGAAGCACTGGCCACCGGCTCGGCGTCGAAGCTCGCGAACACCGTCTCAATGGAGCGGCCGAAGGCCTTTTCAACCAGCGCCCGCGCCACGGCAGCGGGAAACGGTGGCACGCTGTCTTGCAGCTTCGCGAGTTCGTCGGCCACCTCGGGCGGCAGCAGGTCGCGCCGCGTGGACAGCACCTGACCAAACTTGACGAAAATCGGGCCCAGCCGTTCCAGCGCCACTCGCAGCCGCCGGCCCGGCGGCGCATCGAGATTGCGCCCGAACGTCATTAAGCGCACCAGCACACGCACCCAGCGTTGGCGAAAGCCCGACAGCGCCACCTCGTCCAGGCCGAAGCGCAGGACGGTGAAGACGATGAAGATCAGCCGGGCCAGATACCTCATTGCGGGCCGCGCGCCACCAGGCCTTGCAGCGCTCGCACCGCTTCGCGCAGGCCGGCACCAATGGCCGTTGCCCCGCGGGCCAGCTCGTGGGCAGGCCCCTGACCGATGACGCGGGCGACATCGTCTTCGATGTCCCAGCGCAGGTTCTCGATCAGCCAGCTCACGTCGGTGGCGAGCGCGGAGTCCCCTTCGATGCCCACCTTAGGCCGCTCGCCGGAGAACCATTGCCCCACCAATCGAAAGGGATTCGACGCGTCGATGGACACACGCAGGTCAGGCTGCGCTGGTGCCTGCTCACCACACCACTCCAGCAGGCCAGCCGGCGTGATGGTGAAGGCCACCAGCGGAGGTGCCGGCAACAACCCCGGCCAACCCGTCCATTGCAGCTGGATGCTGCGGCCACTGTGCGGTCGCAAGCGCTCGGTGGCCACCGGTTCGGCCGCGATCACATGGTTGAGCAACAGGGTAATGCGCTCCATGGCGGCTGAGCCCAGCGCGGCGGTGATGCCTGGATTGAATGCGTTTGCCATCTTGGAATTGTAGGCTGCGCGCCACGCTGGACGAGGTGCCTGAACCACTGCACACAGCCGGCGCGCCGCCCGATCGGGCGCACGCTGGCCGGGCCTTGAAGCGATGTATGCGCCTTCACACATAGAGCGCCAGGAAGTGTGAACCATGCACGAGCCGCAAGCCCCTAACTCACAGGCTCCCCCCACGTATGCGGGTCTGAAACTGTCATCTTCTTGGGTGAGAATCCACGCGTTGCATGAACCTGCTTGCGCACCGCAGACTACAGTCGATGGGGCTTCATGTGCCAGCCAACCGATGGGTTCTGGCACATCTGACGCAGAGGCTTTGCCAGCAATCTGTCACTCATGGAGGGCAGCGCCACGTGGACCAACCCTTAGCGATGTTCGAAGACCGCCCCTACAAGAGAACCTTCTACAGCGCCCCCCAGTCGGTGACCTCGCTGATGGCCGCGTTCATGGAGCCGGCGATCACGGTTGCGACTTTCCTCATTGCCAACCTGTTCCTGGGTGCCATGGTGGGGCGGCCAGAACTCGTCTTGTGCCTGCTGGTCTTTGCGCTCACCTTCCCCGGGCGCAACCGGTTCCGCCAGAACATGATCGCAGCCGGGGTGGACATCGTCTCGTCGTGGGTGGTGCTGATCGGCGTGCTGCTGTTGTGCGGCTATGTCACCCGAAGCATCAATTACTTCGAGGAAAACGCCGTCATCGGCTGGATTTTCCTCACCCCCATCGCGCAATGGTTGGCGGTGTGGGTCGGCCGCCGTGTGGTGCTGCGCCAGGCCGCACTGCCCGAGGCGCGCCGACGCGCCATCGTGGTCGGTGCCGGCCCGCTGGGCGTGAAGGTGGCACGTGCGCTCACGGCCAGCGAAGACCAGGGAATCGACTTCGTGGGCTATTTCGACGACCGCGCCGATGCCCGCGTCGACGGCCTGGCCATGGAGCAGGTACTGGGTGGATTGAAAGACGTGGCCGAGTGCATCCGGCGGCAGTCGATCCGCGAGGTGTTCATCACCCTGCCGCTGGGCTCGCAGCCGCGCATTGTCGAACTGCTCGAAGAGGTGCAGGGCACGACCGCGTCGCTGTTCTTCGTGCCCGATGTGTTCGGCATCAGCATCATCCAGGGCCGGCTGCAAGACATGAACGGCCTGCCGGTGGTCGGCATCTGCGAAACACCGTTCACCGGCACGAACGAGCTCATCAAGCGCGCCAGCGATGTGGTGCTCGCGTCGATCATCCTTCTTCTCATTTCCCCGGTGATGGCGGCTCTGGCGATCGGCGTGAAGCTGAGTTCTCCTGGCCCGGTCATCTTCAGACAGCGCAGAACCGGGCTCGACGGTGAAGACATCACCGTCTACAAGTTCCGCTCCATGACATCGCAAGACAACGGGTTGGTGGTCAAGCAGGCCAAAAAAGGCGATGCCCGCATCACGCCCTTTGGCGCCTTCATCCGCCGCACCTCGCTCGATGAACTGCCGCAGTTCTTCAATGTGTTGCAAGGCCGCATGAGCATCGTCGGCCCCCGGCCGCACGCGATCGCGCACAACGAGGAATACCGCCGCATCGTCAAGGCCTACATGGTGCGCCACAAGGTCAAGCCGGGCATCACCGGCTGGGCCCAGGTCAACGGGCAGCGCGGTGAAACCGACACCGTGGCCAAGATGCAGGCGCGGGTCGAGTACGACCTCGAATACCTGCGCAATTGGTCTCTCGGGCTGGACCTGCAGATCATTGTGCGTACCATCCGCCTGGTGTTTTTCGACCGCAACGCCTATTGAGCCGAGCCTCGCTGCGCGCAGCAGCCCGGTGCCCTACTCCACAGCCTTCGAGTCAGCCCATGTCACATCATCCACGTGCCCAACCCCGTCTCATCTCGCGATGGGTAGCTTCGGCTTGTTTTGTCGCCGCGGCAGCACCCGCGCTGGCGCAGGAACAGAGCCCGTATTACATCGGCGTGAGCCAGGGCTTCACGCACGACTCGAATGTGCTTCGCACGCCGAACAACGAAACCAGCGACACGATTTCCAGCACCGGCGTTCTGGGGGGCATCAACCAGCGCGTGGGGCGCCAACGGCTCTTCGCCGATGCCAGCGCGCAGGTCAATCGCTACCGCAACGTCACCACGCTCAACAACAAGAGCTACTCGCTGGTGGCCGGGCTGGACTGGGAAACGATTGAAACACTCTCCGGCGCCTTGCACTACACCACCCGCAACTACCTGACCTACTTCGGCGCGGCAGACGGCTCCACTGTCACGAGCGACCAGATTACCCAGCAGTTCTCCGCTTCAGCGCGTTACGGCCTGGCGTCGCAACTGATGCTCAACGTGGGTTACGACCACAACACCCTGCGGCTCAGAAGCCTGCCCAATCGCGACGCTTCACAAGACACCGTGAGCGCGGGCCTGCGCTGGGCGGTTGGCGGCAAGCTCACCCTGGGCCTCGGTGTGCGGGCCACCAAGGGCCGCCAGGAAACGGTTCCCGTGGCCGACGAAACCGACCGCAAGGACATCGACCTGACTGCCGTATGGAACACAGGCGGCGCCAGCACCTTCAACGCGCGCATCAGCTCCACCAAGGAAAAGCACACGCTGGCCACCAGCCCTGAATTCTCCGAAACCACCGGCGCCATCAGCTGGGCCTACCGCCCCACCGGCAAGCTCAGCATCAACACCACGGTGAGCCGTGACACGGGCACCGAAAGCACGTTCACGGCCCCGGTTGCGGGAACCACGGCGCTGCCGGTCGACAGCAGCCGCATCAGCACCAGCTGGACGCTGGACACCCGCTATGAACTCACCGGCAAAAGTTCTCTCACCGCCGGTGTGCGCCAACGCAAGGGCACTTTGACCAACACGCAAACCGAGTCGATCCGCGGCTACACACTCGGCGTGAGCTACGCACCCACTCGCAGCCTCGCGCTCAACTGCAGCGTGGCGCGTGAAAACCGCAGCGTCTCCGGAACCACCGCTTACGACGCCACCATCGCAGGTTGTACCGGCGAACTGACGCTGCGTTGAGCGGCATCGACGTTCACCAACTGGCGCTGGCACATTCCTTGAATCCATTCCTCCATGGCCCACACTTCCCTCACTGACATCGCGGTTCAACCGGTCATCATGGCCGGCGGCAGCGGCACGCGGCTCTGGCCGCTGTCGCGCGCGCAATATCCCAAGCAGTTCCTGGTGCTGCAAGGCAACCGCAGTCTGTTCCAGCAAGCCGCTACACGCCTGGCGGCGCTGGCCACCGAAGGGTTGAGCGTCGCACCGCCCAGCGTGGTGGGCAATGAAGAACACCGTTTCCTGATCCTCGACCAACTGCGCGAACTGGCACTGCCGCCTGCCACCGTGCTGCTCGAACCTATGGGCCGCAACACAGCACCAGCCATGACGCTGGCCGCTTTGCAGGCGCGTGCTGACGGTGCCGACCCGGTGCTCGTGGTCTCACCGGCCGACCAGACCGTGACCGACGAGGCCGCTTTCACAAGCGCGCTGCGTCAAGCGGTGCGCGATGCGGCCGAAGGTGCGTTCGTGATCCTGGGTGTCACGCCCGATCGCCCGGAAACCGGTTTTGGCTACATCCGCGCCACCGCAGAAGGCGGCAAGTCGCAGGCACTCCACGTGGCGCAGTTCGTCGAAAAGCCCGACGCCGCCACCGCGCAGCGTTATGTGGCCGAAGGCAACTACTACTGGAACAGCGGCATGTTCGTGGTGCGGGCGTCGGTGTGGCTGAAAGCGCTGGAGCGCTTTCGCCCCGACATCGCCAGTGCCACCCGCACAGCCTGGAGTGCGCACACGGTGGACGCCAGCTTCGTGCGCCCGGGCAAGGCCGAGTTCGCAGCCATACCGAGCGAGTCGGTCGACTACGCCGTGATGGAAAAGTGCCCCGGTTCCACCGAGTTCGCCATCCGCATGGTGCCGCTCACGGCCGGCTGGTCCGACCTCGGCGCCTGGGACGCCGTTTGGCAAGTCAGCGACAAGGACAGCGACGGCAACGCCTCGGTGGGCGACGCCTTGCTGCGCGACAGCCACGACACTCTGGTGCACGCCACCAGCCGCCTGGTCGGCGTGGTGGGCCTGAGCAACGTGATCGTGGTGGAGACGCCTGACGCCGTGCTGGTGGCCGACCGCAGCCGCAGCCAAGAGGTCAAGCACATCGTCGGCCAGCTTCAGTCTTCGGGCCGCAGCGAGCACACCTTGCACCGGCAGGTGCATCGTCCCTGGGGCTGGTACGACAGCATCGATTCCGGCCCGCGATTCCAGGTCAAGCGCATCATGGTCAAGCCCGGTGCCAGCCTGAGCCTGCAAATGCACCACCACCGCGCCGAGCACTGGATCGTGGTGTCGGGCACGGCCGAGGTGACGAATGGCGACAAGGTCATCTTGCTGAGCGAAAACCAGAGCACCTACATCCCCCTGGGCCAGACACACCGCCTGGCCAACCCCGGCAAGGTGCCACTCGAAATCATCGAGGTGCAGTCGGGCAGTTATCTGGGCGAAGACGACATCGTCCGTTTTGAAGACACTTACGGGCGCGGTTGAACAAGTACATGGACAAGAACTCGAAAATCTACGTGGCCGGCCACCGCGGCATGGTGGGCAGCGCCCTCGTGCGGCGTTTGCAATCCGCCGGCTACACGCGCATCGTCACGCGTACCCATGCCGAGCTCGACCTGCTCGACCAAAAGTGCGTGCACAACTTCCTGGCCAGCGAGAAGCCCGACTACAGCTTCGTGGCCGCCGCCAAGGTGGGTGGCATCCAGGCCAACAACGTCTACCGCGCCGACTTCCTCTATCAAAACCTGATGATCGAGGCCAACCTCATCCACGGCGCGCACCTGGCCGGTGTGCAGCGCATGATGTTCCTCGGTTCCAGCTGCATCTACCCGCGCGACTGCCCGCAGCCCATCAAGGAAGACTATCTGCTGACTGGCCTGCTCGAACAAACCAACGAGCCTTATGCCATCGCCAAGATCGCCGGCATCAAGCTGTGCGACGCCTACAACGCGCAATACGGCCGCCAGTACGTGAGCGTGATGCCCACCAACCTGTACGGCCCGAACGACAACTACGACCTTCACAACAGCCACGTGCTGCCGGCGCTGCTGCGCAAGGCACACGATGCGCGCGAGCGCGGCGACGCCGACTACGTGGTCTGGGGCAGTGGCACACCGCGCCGCGAGTTCCTGTATGTGGACGATCTGGCCGATGCCTGTGTGCACCTCGCACAAAACGACTACAGCGGCCCGCTGGTCAATATCGGCACCGGCGTGGACGTGACCATCCGCGAGCTCGCCGAATCGGTGATGAAGACAGTGGGCTTTACCGGCCGTATCGTCTACGACAGCGGCAAACCCGACGGCACGCCGCGCAAGTTGCTCGACGTGAGCCGCCTCGCCTCACTGGGCTGGCGCGCCCGCACCAGCCTGCACGATGGCCTGCGCCTCACCTACGAGAGCGCTCCGTTCCGTTGAACCCAGGCACCCACGCCACCCTGATTTGATTAAAACCGAGACGCGAAAATGTCCAGCAAAAAAATAGCATTGATCACCGGCGTGACCGGCCAGGATGGCGCCTACCTCGCCGAGTTCCTTCTCAAGAAGGGCTACGAGGTACACGGCGTGAAACGCCGTTCCAGCCTGTTCAACACTGACCGCATCGACCACCTGTACCAGGACCCGCACGTCGACAACAAGCAGTTCATCCTGCACTACGGCGACCTGACCGACAGCACCAACCTGATCCGCATCATCCAGCAGGTGCAGCCTGACGAGATCTACAACCTCGCGGCCATGAGCCACGTGGCGGTGAGCTTCGAGACACCCGAGTACACGGCCAATGCCGACGGCATCGGCACGCTGCGCATCCTGGAAGCCATTCGCATCCTGGGCCTGGAAAAGAAGACCCGCTTCTACCAGGCCAGCACCTCCGAGCTCTACGGCCTGGTGCAGGAGATCCCGCAGAAAGAAACCACCCCCTTCTACCCGCGCAGCCCCTACGCGGTGGCCAAGCTCTACGCCTACTGGATCGTGGTGAACTACCGCGAGGCCTACGGCATGTACGCCTGCAACGGCATCCTGTTCAACCACGAAAGCCCGCGCCGGGGCGAAACCTTTGTCACACGCAAAATC
>JACMKW010000203.1 GCA_014379885.1 Rhizobacter sp. | reverse complement strand
GACGTGAACGCGGTGGAAGCGGCCATCACCCCGCGCACCAAGGCCGTGATGCCGGTGCATTACGGTGGACTCGCCGCCGATATGCCGGCCTTGCTGGCGCTGACCAGGAAACACGGCCTGAAGGTGGTGGAAGACGCCGCCCATGCGCTGCCCACCACCTGCGGCGGCCGCTTGATCGGCACGCTGGATTCGGACGTGACGGTGTTCAGCTTCTACGCCAACAAGACCATCACCACCGGCGAGGGTGGCATGGTCGTCACGCGTGATGCAGAGCTGGCCAAACGCATCAAGACCATGCGCCTGCACGGCATGAGCCGCGACGCCTTCGACCGCTTCACCGCCACCGTGCCGAGCTGGTACTACGAGATCGTGGCGCCGGGGTTCAAGTACAACCTGACCGACATTGCTTCGGCATTGGGACTGCAGCAGCTCAAGCGCCTGGGTGCATTCCAGAAGCGCCGTGAGCAGATCGCGGTGCAGTTCAATGAGGCCTTTGCTGGCCTTCCCGTGATCACCCCGCCGCTGGCGGCGAGCGGCGACGTGCATGCGTGGCACCTGTACGTGATGCGGCTCGGTGATGCGGCCACGGTCGACCGAGACACCTTCATTGAACGCCTGTACGCCGCCGGCATTGGTTGCAGCGTGCACTACATCCCGCTGCATCTGCAGCCCTACTGGCGCGACCGTTATGGCTTGTCGCCTGCTGGCTTCCCGCATTCGCAAAAAGCGTATGAGCGCATGGTCAGCCTGCCGCTGTACACCCGCATGACCGATGCTGATGTGAGCCGCGTGGTCGCAGCCGTGCGCGCGGCGCTGGGCTGAGCCCCCACCCATGGCCAAGCGTTTGTTCGACCTGCTGCTGTCTGCGCTGGGCCTGTTGCTGCTGTCGCCGTTGCTGCTTGCCGTGGCGGTGTGGGTCAAGCTCGATTCCCCCGGGCCGGTGTTCTTCCGGCAAGAGCGTGTGGGTCGCTTTGGCGTGCCGTTTCGCATCCACAAGTTCAGGACGATGACGCATGGCGGCCAGGGTGCCTTGCTCACCGTGGGTGCCGACCCACGCATCACACGTGCCGGCAGCTTCCTGCGCCACGCCAAGCTCGACGAGCTGGCGCAACTGATCGACGTGCTGTGGGGCGACATGAGCCTGGTCGGCCCACGCCCCGAGGTGCCGCGCTACGTGGCGATGTACCCGCAAGCCCTGCGCGACAAGGTGCTCAGCGTGCGCCCCGGCATCACCGACGTGGCCTCGCTCGAATACCGCGACGAGAACACCTTACTCGCACGGGCCAGTGACCCCGAGCGCGAATACATCAACGTGGTGATGCCGGCCAAGCTGAAACTGGCCGCTGACTACGTGGACCACGCTTCGCTGCGCTTCGACCTGCAGCTGATCCTGCGCACCATGCGCCTGGTCTGGTGGCATTGACCCGCATCCACCAGCACACCATGGATTCCACGCTCACCATCTGGCACCGCCTCGACCGTTTCCTGGCGCGCCTGCGGCCGCGGCGCCAGCCGCTGTCGCTGCTGGTCGACGGCGTGGTGATCGCCGTCTGCTGGAACATCACCTATCTGTTCCGCCTGGGCTTCGAACGCTGGATCAGCGCACGGCCGGCCTATGACGCGTGGGTGATGCTGGGCGTGGTGGCGGCCTACCTGCTCG
>JACMKW010000202.1 GCA_014379885.1 Rhizobacter sp. | reverse complement strand
TGAAGAACCACGGCAATGCGGCGCTCAACCCGTATGCACAGTTCCGCAAGCCACGTACGCTGGAGCAGGTGCTGGCCTCGCCGCGTGTGGCCGGTGAGCTGACGGTGCAGCAGTGCTGCCCACGCGGCGAAGGTGCGGCGGCGGTGATCGTGGCGTCAAGCGGCGCGATCGCTCGGCTCGGTTTGCCGCGCGAGCGCGCGGTGCGTGTCACCGCATCGGTGTCCACCAGCGAAAAGCTCGGCCAGGGCGACACACCGCCCATCGTTGACATGGTGCGCGAGTCAGCTGCCGCCGCACTCGAACAAGCCGGCGTGGGCGCGCACGAGCTGAACATGGTGGAGCTGCACGACGCCTTCTCGATCGAAGAAATTCTCTACAGCGAAGCCATTGGCGTGTGCGAGCGTGGCGAAGGCGCGCACTACCTGGCACGTGGCGATTCGGCCATTGGCGGGCGCTGCGCCATCAACGCCTCGGGCGGCTTGATCGGCATGGGCCACCCGCTGGGGCCGACCGGCATCGGCCAGGTGGCCGAGATCACACGCCAATTGCGTGGCGAGGCCACCGGGCGCCAACACCCCGGCGCGCGGCTGGCGCTGGCCCACATGATCGGCCTGGGCTCGGTGGCTGTGGCGCATGTGCTGCAACGCAACTGAAAGGCGCACCCATGAGCTTTGACACCTTGCTCTATGAAGTGACCGACGGTATGGCGGTGATCCGCCTCAACCGCCCGGACCGCATGAACTCGCTGGGCGGCTCGATGAAAGCCGACTTGCAAGCCGCCATTCTCGACTTGGCGCGCAACGACGAGAGCGTGCGCAGCGTCATCATCACCGGCGTGGGCGAGCGTGCCTTCTGTGCCGGTGCCGACATCAAGGAGCGTGCCGGCCACGCCATGGCGCCGGCCGAGTACTACCTGAAGCAGAAGGCCACGCACCAGCTCTTTCGCAACATCGAAGAGTTCGAAAAACCCATCATCGCCGCCATCAACGGTGTGGCGCTCGGCGGGGGGCTGGAAATCGCGTTGTGCTGTGACATCCGCATTGCGTCGAGCAGCGCACGTTTCGGTTTGCCCGAAGGCAAGCTCGGTGTCATCCCGGCCGCCGGTGGTACACAACGCCTGCCGCGCGTGGTGGGCGTGGGCATGGCCAAGGAGCTGATCTTCACCAGCGACATCATCGACGCGCAGCGTGCCTGCGACATTGGTCTGGTGAACCGTGTGGTGGCGCCCGATCAGCTGATGCCAGCGGCTTTCGAGATGGCGGCCAAGATTGCGCGCAACGCGCCGCTGGCGCTGCGGTTTGCCAAGCAGTCGATCAACCTCGGCATCGAGGTGGGCATCGAAGCGGGGCTGGAGTTCGAGCGTTTTGCCGCGGCAATGGTCACCGACAGCGAAGACCGCAAGGAGGGCATGCGCTCTTTCGTCGAAAAACGGGCGCCGGTGTTCAAGGGACGATAAAAAAAGTCCGCTCAGCCTGATCCTTCGATACCTCAGGACAGGGTACGCATTCGCGTATCGAAGCCTTGCACGGCCTGAGCGGGCCTTCGATACCTCAGGCTGAGCGGGTGGGGGATTCGCGGCAATCAGAACATCAGAAGGAGACATTCATGGATCTGAACCTTAACGGCAAAGTCGCCCTCGTCACCGGCGGTGGCCAGGGCGTAGGCCGGCGCATCTGCATCGACCTCGCCGCCGAAGGCGCAAGCGTGCTCGTCAACGACCTCTTCGCCGAGCGTGCCGAAGCAGTGGCCAAGGAAATCAACGCCGCTGGCGGCACAGCCCGCGCCGCAGTGGCCGACATCACCAATGAAGCCTCCGTCGATGCGATGGTCGCGGCCGGCATCGAGGCCTTCGGCGCTATCGACATATTGGTCAACAACGCCGGCATCATTCCCGAGCGGCGCGAAAAAGGCGGCATGCCACCCACCTTCTTGAAGACCGTCTCCCCCGACTGGAAAAAGATCGTCGACCTCAACGTCTACGGCATGCTGCACTGCTGCAAGGCGGTGCTGCCCCGCATGGTGGCGCGACGCCACGGCAAGATCGTGAGCATCATGTCGGAGGCAGGGCGGGTGGGAGAGGCTCACCTCGCCGTGTACTCGGGCGCCAAGGCAGCGATCCTTGGCTTCTCAAAAGCCATCGCGCAAGAGCATGGGCGCGACTGCATCAACGTCAACGTGATCGCGCTCGGCGCCGTATCGCACGAAGGCATCAAGGACGGTGCGCTCGCACTCAGCGCCACACCCGAGAACAACGAGCGCCTGGCCAAGATGCTCAAGGCCTACCCGATCGCACGTGGCCTAGGGCGGCTGGCCAAACCCGAAGACGTGTCAGGCATGGTGGCTTTTCTTGCTTCCGACCGCGCCGCCTTCATTACCGGGCAAAGCATTGGGGTAAGCGGCGGCTACACGATGTTATGAGCGCGCAGCTCTTCGACACACGCATCACGCGGCTGTTCGGCATTACCCATCCCATCCTCGCAGGCGGGCTGATGTGGTTGTCTGACGCACGCTACGTGGCCGGCATCGTCAACGCCGGTGGCATGGGGTTCATTACCCCGCGCTCCTTCGATTCGGTGGAGGCGTTTCGCAACGAGCTGCACACCTGCCGCGAACTGACCCGGGGCAAACCTTTCGGCGTGAACCTCACACTCTCCAGCCGCGGGCAGAACAACGAACTGATCCCGCGATACCTGGCCGTAGCCCTCGAAGAAGGGGTGCGCCATTTCGAAACCGTGGCCGGTTCGCCCGCGCCGCTGTTCGACGCCATCCATGCGGGCGGCGGCATCGTCATCCACAAGGCCTCGCGCATTCGCCACGCCCAAAAAGCCGAGGCGCTGGGTGCCGATGCGGTGTGCCTGGTCGGCATGGAAGCCGGTGGCCACCCCGGCATGAACGAGTTGCCCGTGTCGGTAATGGGCGCCTACGCGGTAGACCGCATCAAGGTGCCGCTCGCACTGGGCGGCGGCATCGGCAGCGGGCGGCAGATCGTCGCAGCGTTGGCGCAGGGCGCCGATGCCGTCGTGATGGGCAGCCGCTTTCTGGTGTGCGACGAAGTCTTGGCGCACGACCACTACAAACAGCACCTGCTCGCCTGCGACGAAGAATCTTCCACCACCGCGCTGCGCAGCCTGAGCGACGCCTGGCGCGTGCTCGCCAACGACAACGCACGCAGCGTGCAGCAGATGGAGGCGGCAGGCACCCGCAGCCACGCAGGCTTCGGCGAGCGCATCAAGGGCACCACCACACGCGACCATTGCTACCGCGGTGGCGACGTTCAACAAGGCATGGTCTCGATGGGCTCAGCCATCGGCTTCGCCAACCGGCGCGAGCCCATCGCCGCGGTGGTGGCCACGCTGATGCAAGACGCGGCCGCTCACCTGCGGCGCCTGAAGTCTTTGGAAGTGCCTCAATGAACCCCGCCCGGCAGGTTCTGATCTGCGGCCCACGTCGCGTGAGTGGCACCGATTTGCGCGAGAACGCCGAGCGCGCCGCCAGCGGCTTTGCCTCATTGGACGTGCGCCCCGGCGACGCCGTGGCGGTGATGATGCGCAACGACCTGCCCTACCTGGAGGCCATGCTTGCCGTGAGCCGGCTGGGCGCGCACCTGGTGGCGGTGAACTGGCACTTCCAGGCCGACGAAGCCGGCTTTCTGTTGAACGACAGCGGCGCCAAGCTGCTGATCATCCATGCCGATCTGCTGCCCAAAGTGGCCGCCGTGGTGCCACCCGGCGTTCGCATGATCGTGGTCGACACACCCGCCGACATGGCTGCTGCCTACCAGCTCGGCGACACCATGCCGCCGCCTGCCGATGCACTCGCCTGGGCGGCGTGGCGCGACAGCTTCGATCGCTGGCGCGAGCCACCTGTGCCACCGCTGGGCAGCATGCTCTACACCTCGGGCACCACCGGCCACCCCAAGGGCGTGATGCGCCTGCCCGGTACACCACTTCAGCATGCAGGCCAGCTGCGTGTGCGTGCGCTCGTGGGCAAGGCCCGCGAGGGCATGCGCACCGCCATCGTCGGCCCGCTGTACCACGCAGGCCCCAACTCGGGCGCACGCCTCGCGCTGGAGATGGCCGACAGGGTGGTGGTGTTGCCGCGCTTCGATGCCGAGCCACTGCTACAGGTGATCGAGGAACACCGCCTCACCCACCTCTCGCTGGTGCCGGTGATGCTGGTGCGCCTGCTCAAGCTGGCACCGCAGGTTCGTGCGCGCTACGACCTGTCGTCGCTGGAAAACGTGACCCACGGCGGATCGCCCTGCCCGCCCGAAGTGCGCCGCGCCATGATCGACTGGTGGGGCCCCATCCTCACCGAAACCTATGGCTCCACCGAGGCCGGGCTGGTCACGTTGTGCACCAGCGAAGAGTGGCTGCGCTTTCCCGGCACCGTGGGCAGGCCGCTTGAGGGCATGTCGGTTCGCATCCTTGACGAACACGGCAGCTTGTTGCCCACCGGCGAGGTGGGCGAGATCTACATCGACCCCGGCGAAAACGCCCTGCCCTTCACCTACCGCAACGACGCGGCCCTGCGCCAGAGCATCGAACGCGACGGCCACATCACCAACGGCGACATGGGCTACCTGAATGCCGAGAGCTACCTCTTCATCACCGACCGCAAGCGCGACATGGTGATCTCGGGCGGCGTGAACATCTACCCGGCCGAGATCGAGCATGTGCTGCTCGGTTGCCCCGATGTGATCGACGCCGCGGTGTTCGGCATTCCCGATCCGGAGTTCGGCGAGGCGTTGGCCGCAGCCATCGTGCCGGCAGCCGGGCGGCGGCCTTCGGCCGAGAGCATCCAGGCCTATGTGCGCGAACGCCTGGCGGGCTACAAGGTGCCGCAGGTGGTCGACTTTCACGACGCCCTGCCGCGCGAAGGCATGGGCAAGCTGTTCAAGAACGTCTTGCGCGCGCCCTACTGGGCCGGCACCGGGCGCCGCATCTGAGCTGAACCCCTGCCTGCGCGCGAGTGCGCGGCCTGCCTTCGATCAGACGAACTGGCGGGTTGAAAACCCACTTCGTATCCACCCGTAACGAGCTCTTTTGGGTAAACCCGGGTCAAAAAATGTGCGGTTTCCCCCGCAAATGGGGGGTTGCGCATCCACTGTCCCCGTTTTCTGCGCAACAAACGGACACGCCGTAACCCCTCGAATGCGCAGCTAATGCGCTCCTGGCAAGGCAACGAGGTGGCACACATGAAACGCAGAAGTCTGGTGTTGGGCGGGTTGGTGGCAGGCAGTGCAGCAGGGTTCCCCGGCATCGTGCTGGCGCAACCCAGCGTCATCAAATTCGGGCAATCGGCTTCCATGAGCGGTGCAGATGCCGAGCATGGGCGTGACATTCGCGCTGGCATCGTGGCGGCCTTCGAGGCGGCGTCCAAGACCACGGGCACCCGCTTCGAGCTGATCACGCTCGACGATGCCGGTTCGCCCGAACGTTGCGCGCAGAACGTGAGCACCCTGCTGGGCTCGAACGTGGCCGCGCTGATCGGCCTCACCAGCGGTGCCGGCGCCGAAGCCGCCATGAGCGCCATCGACCTGAGCCAGATGCCGCTCTTGGGCACCGCCAGCGGCACCATGGGCCTGCGCAGCGACAAGCCAAGCTCGGCCTACCACGTGCGCGCCGGCTACGACCTCGAATTCAAGCGCATGGTGGCTTACGCCAAGGAGCGCGCCTTGTTGCGTGTGGGCCTGGTCTACACGCAGGAAACCACCTCGCCCAACCTGGCCGCCATGACCGGCGCACTGGCCGCTGCCGGCATTGCGCCCAAGGAAGCCATTGCCGTTGAGCAGACATCCGCTGCGTTCCAAAACGCCACCAACAAGCTGATGGCGGCCAACCTCGACTGCGTGCTGTTCGTGGCTCATGCCGCGCCGGTGGCAGCCATCATCGACCAGATGCACACGGCCAAATACCGCGGCTTGTTCTATGCCTCGTCGATGGCCGGGCAAGACCTGATCGACTCGCTCTCCGCCAAGAAACAAAGCGCCATCATGAGTGTGGTGGTGCCGCGCCCTTCATCGCTGGGCCTGCAAGTCGTGAGCCGCTGCCAGCAAGACCTGACCGCTCTCAACAGCGGCGCCAAGATGAGCACGACCACGCTAGAGGGCTACATCAGCGGGCGCATCGCCGTGGAAGCTGCACGCAACGTCATGAAGGTGGCAAGCGTGAACAAACGCAGCATGAAAGACGCACTGAGCAGCTTGCGCGCCGACCTGGGCGGCTACACGGTGCAATTCACACCCGGCAGCACGCAGGGATCGAAGTACGTGGAACTGGTGGCACTCGACCGCTACGGCCGCCTGGTGGCCTGAGCGAGCACCTCACGCGCCTGGGCTCCCCAGGCGACATCGTTCACCGCGCGTTGTGCGGCCGTGATGGCCGCGTCGTGCTCACCCAGCTCCAGCAACACCGTCGCCAGGTTGACCCACGCGGCGGCGCTGTCGTGCCGCTCGGCGGCGGCGCGGAACACCTCGGCGGCACGCCGCTTGTCACCGCTTGCATACGCCGCATTGCCCAGACCGATGGCCAGCGTGAGGTTGCCGGGCCAACGCTGCACCGCGCTGCCGTAAGTGCGTAGCGCCTGCGCCGGTGTGGCGCTGCGCTCGAAACCGACTGCCGCTTCAACCACCGCCGTTTCTTGCGCCGTCAACGGCCATTGGCCGGGCGGCAAGGCCACAAAAGCCCAGAAACCCGAACGGGCCCAGGTGTGCTCAAAGGTGCGCATCAGCATGCGGTCGCGCTGCGTGCTGCCTGAGCGCAGCAGCACCTCGCCCGCATCGAGTTCATAGCCCACCACCACCGCGTAATGCCAGCGCGGTGCAAAGCTCAAGCCGAGGTTTTGCATCACCGCCACCACGTGGCCCGCTGCGACCTCGCGCAACACGGCGTCGAGCGTGCCGGGGATTTGTGTGGCGACAGCACCGTGGCGGCGTGCGCCGGCAAGCATCTCGGCCTGCAGGCTGCCACCGCGGGCTGGCAGAAACACCTCGTCGGCCAGCGTGGTGGGCG
>JACMKW010000201.1 GCA_014379885.1 Rhizobacter sp. | reverse complement strand
GCCGAGCGCAAGCGCAAGAAGGCTGCTGCAGTGAAGCGCCACTTCAAGCGCATTCGCAGCATGCAGTTGCCCAAGCGCATGTACTAAGCGCCCTGGCGCTAAATGCATCCGAAGCCCGCGCTTAGCGGGCTTTGTCGTTTCTACCCCTGAGTGGAGCCCCAGATGAGCCTCAAAGACCAGATCACCGAAGACATGAAGACCGCCATGCGCGCCAAGGATGCGCCGCGCCTGCTGACCATCCGTGGCCTGCTCGCCGCACTGAAGCAGAAGGAAGTCGACGAGCGCGTGGTGCTCGACGATGCAGCCGTGATCGCCATCATCGACAAGCTCATCAAGCAACGCCGCGATTCGATCACCCAGTTCACGGCCGGCAACCGCCCCGACCTGGTCGACAAGGAAACCGCCGAACTCGTGGTGCTCGAAGGCTATCTGCCCAAGCGCCTGAGCGCCGACGAGGTTGCCGCTGAAGTGGCCAAGATCGTCGCCAGCCTGGGTGCCAGCGGCCCCGGCGACATGGGCAAGGTGATGAGCGCCGTGAAGACCGCACTGGCCGGCAAGGCCGACATGGGCATGGTGTCTGCCGCCGTGAAACAAGCCCTCAGTCGCTGAAGGAGCCACGCCATGATCGCCCCGCAAATTCAGCAAATCAGTGCCGACGTGTGCGTTGCCGGCCAGCTTGACGCTGACGCCATGGCCTGGGCCGCACAAAACGGCTTCAAGAGCGTGATCAACAACCGCCCCGACTTCGAAGGCGGCCCCGATCAACCCACCAGCGCCACCATCGAAGCCGCAGCCAAGGCCGCCGGCCTTCAGTACGCCTTTCTGCCCGTGAGCCCGGCAGTGCAAACGCCGCAAGAGATTGCACGCATGGCCCAACTGCTGGCCGAATTGCCCAAACCCATCCTCGCCTTCTGCCGCACCGGCACACGCTCAGGCAAGCTGTATCGAGCGGCAGTCGGCGGCTGAATGTCGCCCGGCGTACTTTGCACGTAATTTCACGTAGCTGTTAAACCCGTTGCGGCAGGTGGCCGCATCGTTTCTGATACGCGCCATGCCTCTTTCACCTCCCACCAGGACTCTTTTCGCATGAACGCGCTGCTTGCCTTCGCGAAGTTTGTCGATTCGATCTCCGACGCGTTCGGTGCCATCGCCAAATGGGCGGTGATCGCATCGTGCTTCATCAGCGCAACCAACGCCATGGTTCGCTACAGCCTCGGAATCGGCTCCAACGCCTTCCTGGAAATCCAGTGGTACCTTTTTGCGGCCTGCGTGATGTTTGGCGCGGCGCAGGTGTTGCGTGTCAATGAACACGTTCGAGTCGACGTGCTCTACGGCCGTTTCTCAGGCAAGACCCAGGTTTACATCGACCTTTTCGGCTTGGTCTTTTTTCTGCTGCCGGTGATGTTCGCGATGCTGTACTTCTCGTTCCCGCTGTTCGTGAAGATGTACGAGACGAACGAGATGTCCAACAACGCGGGCGGCCTGGTGCGCTGGCCCGCCATGCTGACGCTGCCTCTGGGCTTCAGCCTCGTGATCCTTCAAGGCCTGGCAGAGATCATCAAACGCGTCGCGTGGCTGACGCACAAGTACGACATGGACATTCACTACGAGAGACCGCTGCAATGAGCCGCCGCACCCGCCTCAAGACGGTTAGTCGGAGAGCCGCATGAGCATGGAGAGCTTCGCGCCCCTGATGTTCCTGGGGCTGATTCTGATCATGCTGATCGGCTTCCCGGTCGCCTTCTCGCTCGCCGCCCTCGGGCTCGCCTTCGGGCTGTTCGCGATCGAGATCGGCTATTTCTCGGCGAGCTTCCTGCAGGCTTTGCCCTACCGGATCTTCGGCATCATGTCGAACGATCTGCTGCTCGCGATCCCCTTCTTCACCTTCATGGGCGTGATCCTCGAACGCTCCGGCCTCGCCGAGGATCTTCTCGACGGAACCGGCCAGCTCTTC
>JACMKW010000200.1 GCA_014379885.1 Rhizobacter sp. | reverse complement strand
GTAGCCCTTCAGCTGCTCTTGCGGCGCAAACGGGTGCACGTTGGCGAATTCATTCCAGGTGATGGGGATCATCTCGCTGGTGGCGTTGAGCTTCATGGTGCATGACCCCAGCGGGATCATGCTGCGGTCGAGCGCCAGGTCTTTGTCGGACAGGCTGCGGATGTAGCGCAGCATCTCGGTCTCGGAGTGGTGGGTGTTGAACACCGGGTGGGTGAGGTAGTCACTGCGGCGCAACATGTCGGTGGGGATGCGCGACGCAATGCCTTTTTCGTACTTCTCGAACGACGAGCCGGCCTTGCCAAAGAGCGTCCAGAGCGCGCGGATGTCGTCGCGCGTGGTGGTCTCGTCGAGGGTCACGCCGACCGAGCCGACCGAAGCACGACGCAGGTTGAAGCCGGCGGCGCGTGCTGCTTTGAGCACCTGCTCGGTTTTGTCGCCGGTGGTGATCTCCAAGGTGTCGAAGGCAGCGCTCTGCGCCAGTGGTGCGCCCAGTTCTTCCAGGCCAGCCGCCAGCACCGCGGTGTAGCTGGCCACACGCTGCGCAATGCGCTTGAGCCCTGCGGGGCCGTGGTAGACGGTGTACATGCTGGCGATCACCGCAGGCAGCACCTGCGCCGTGCAGATGTTCGACGTGGCCTTCTCGCGGCGGATGTGCTGCTCGCGCGTTTGCAGCGCCAGGCGGTAGGCCGGGTTGCCGTGCACGTCGACGCTCACTCCTACCAATCGGCCGGGCATGGAGCGCTTGAATTCGTCTTTGGTGGCCATGTAGGCGGCGTGCGGGCCGCCGTTGCCCATGGGCATGCCGAAGCGCTGGGTGTTGCCGACGGCAATGTCGGCGCCCATCTCGCCGGGCGGGGTGATCAGCGTGAGCGCCAACAGATCGGCGGCGACGATGGCCAGGCCACCAGCCGCATGCACGGCGTCGATCATCGGCTTCAGGTCACGCACCACGCCGTTGACACCGGGGTACTGAAACAGCGCGGCGAAGGCGTGTGCTTTGATCGCGTCGTCGGCCGGGCCGCTGACCACGCTGATGCCCAGCGGGCGGGCGCGCGTTTGCACCACTTCCAGCGTTTGCGGCAGCACGTCGTCAGCCACGAAGAAGGTGGTGGATTTGCTCTTGCCCACGCGCATGGCAAGCGTCATGGCTTCCGCGGCGGCGGTGGCTTCATCCAGCATCGACGAGCCGGCAATCGCAAGCCCGGTGAGGTCGCACACCATGGTCTGGAAGTTGATGAGTGCTTCCATGCGGCCCTGCGAAATCTCGGCCTGGTAGGGCGTGTAAGCCGTGTACCAGGCGGGGTTCTCCAAGATGTTGCGCAAGATGACGCCGGGTGTGTGGGTGCCGTGGTAACCCTGGCCAATGAAGCTCTTTAGCACCTGGTTCTTGCCGGCTATTGTTCTCAGCTCGGCCAGGGCCTGCGCTTCGGTCAGTGGCGCCGGCAGCGACATCGGGACCGGCCGCGCGATGGCGCGCGGCACGATGGCGTCGATCAGAGCGCGGCGCGAGGCCGCACCGATCACCGACAGCATGTGCGCTTCGTCGGCGGGTTCGATGCCGATGTGGCGAGCCACGAATTCAGACGGGTTCTCAAGCTCCCCGAGGGGTTTGTGGGCGTGCATCAGCATGGCGATTCCTATGGCGGCGTATTTCACGCCGTTCGGGCTGAGCTTGTCGAAGCCGGCGGAGTGCACGGCCTGGCCCTTCGACAGGCTCAGGGCGAACGGGGTTGTGTGAAGGGTCAGGAGTTCTTGACGAGCTGGTCGTAGGCGGGCGCGTCCAGCAGTTGCTCGAACTCGGCCATGTCGGCCACACGCACCTTGAAGAACCAGCCGTTGCCCAGCGGGTCGGTGTTGGCGAGTGCGGGGTCGGCGCGCAAGGCTTCGTTCACTTCCACAACCTCGCCGCTGACGGGCATGTACAGATCGGCGGCGGCTTTCACCGACTCGACCACGCCTGAGACCTCACCCTTCTTGAAGCTGCGGCCCACCTCAGGCAGATCGACAAACACCACATCGCCCAGCGCGTCTTGCGCGTGCAGGGTGATGCCCACGGTCGCGGCCTCGTGGTCTTCGATGTTGATCCACTCGTGATCGGGGGTGTACATGGTCGTCATGAAAGGCTCCTGGTTTTGGATAGATGAATCGGGTTCAGCCGCGGAATCACCCACGGAAATAGCGGTGCGGCGCAAAAGGCATGGCTGTCACGCGCATGGGCTGGCGTTTGCCACGCACCTCGGCATACACCTCGTGGTGCGGCAGCGCGTGGTTGCTGGCGAGGTAGGCCATTGCGATGGGCTGGTTGACGGTGGGCGAGAGCGTGCCGCTGGTCACGTGGCCCAGCTTGTGGCCTTTGGCATCGACGATGCTCGCGCCTTCGCGCACGGGCACGCGCTCCAGCCCGAGCAAGCCAACGCGCTTGTTGCTGGCGCCATTGGCGAGTTGGGCTTCGATGGCGCTCGCACCCGGGTAGCCGCCGGCGCGCGCGCCACCAGGGCGCCGCACTTTCTGGATGGCCCAGGTGAGACCGGCTTCCACCGGCGTGGTGGTGTGATTGATGTCATGGCCATAGAGGCACAGGCCGGCTTCCAGGCGCAAAGTGTCGCGCGCGCCCAGGCCGGCCGGTTTCACTTCCGGCAGAGCAAGTAGCGCGCGGGCCAGCGATTCGGCCTTGTTGGCGGGCACCGAGATCTCGAAGCCATCTTCGCCGGTGTAGCCGGAACGGGTGACGAAACAGTCGGCCCCGGCAATGTGTGCGTGCATGCCCGTCATGAACGTGAGGCTGGCCAGCTCGGGTTTGAGGCGGCGCAGGGCAGTCACCGCCTTGGGGCCTTGCAATGCCAGCAAGGCGCGGTCGGGCAAGGGCTGCACGCTGCAGCGGTGGCCGATGTGGGTGATGAGGTGGCGCGTGTCGGCGTCTTTGCAGGCGGCGTTGACGATGACGAACAAATCGCCTTCGCGGCGCGTGATCATCAGGTCGTCAAGAATGCCGCCGCTGGTGTTAGTGAAGAGCGCGTAGCGCTGTTTGCCCAAGGCAAGGTCGACCACATCGACCGGCACCAGCGACTCGAGCGCCTTGGCCACGTCGGCGCCTACCAGGCGCAGCTGGCCCATGTGCGATACATCGAACAGAGAAGCTGAATCGCGGCAGTGTTTGTGCTCCGCAATGATGCCGCCGGGGTAGTTGACGGGCATCTCGTAGCCGGCAAACGGCACCATCTTGGCGCCGAGCTCGACGTGCAAGTCGTACAGCGGGGTCCTGAGCAAGGGGGCTGACGACAAAGCGGTTGCGGACATGGCGGTTCTCCGAGGGCATTCTTGGGTACAAGCATTCTTCACCAGGGTGATGAATGCGTTGCGATGCCCTCACTGTCCGCTCTACCTGAGAGATTGGCGCGAGGCGGTTGATGGCCTCAAGCTTGCCCCTTCGGTGGGCCCACTCGGGGTGGGCCTCTCTCCAGCGAGGAACGCCCCATTTCGGGGGGCGTTTGCCAGTCCTTTTGCCTGAGCGTTCAGGCCTCACATTTCTGCTGGGCCCTGCGCCTTCGGCGGCTTCACTGGGAAGCTCTCTCCTGGCTGAGGGGAGTGTAGCTCCCCTCGTTATTTACATGCCGGAATAGTTCGGCC
>JACMKW010000199.1 GCA_014379885.1 Rhizobacter sp. | reverse complement strand
CGTGGCCTGCGCACGGCCGGCTGCACGGCGGTGCAGCGCGCGCATGCGAGCAGACAGTTCGTCGGGGTCAAAAGGCTTGGTGACGTAATCGTCGGCGCCGCGGTCGAGTGCGGCGATGCGTGCAGCCACCTCGTCGCGAGCGGTCATGATGAGCACCGGCGTTTTCGGGTCGGGCAGCCCGCCCGCGGTGGCGAGGCGCAGGCGGTGCAGCACCTGGTGGCCATCGCCATCGGGCAGGCTCAGGTCGAGCAGCACGATGTCGACGTGCTCGGCGCACAGCGAAGCCCAAGCCATCGCCACGCTGCCGGCCACGTCCACCGCATCGCCCTGGCGCCGCAGATGGGCCTGCAGGCCGGCGGCAATGCCTTCGTCGTCTTCGACCACCAATACACGCATGCTTGCATTGTGCGGGGGTCGGCGGTTGCCGTTTGAGCGCGGCTTAAGCGTGTCTTAAGCGCGGCGCTTCAGAGTGCATGGCCACATGACTCCCGCTCGCCTGCGACATCTCGCCGTCATCACACTCGCGCTGCTGCTCGTGCTGCTGGCCTGGGACACGAGCGACCTGGACATGCGCATGGCCGCGTTGTTTGGCAGCGCCGAGGGCTTCCCTCTCAGCGAGTACTGGGTGCTCACCAGCGGTTTTCACGAGGGCGGGCGGCTTTTGTCGTGGCTGCTGGTGGTGGCCCTCACGCCGGCAGTGTGGTGGCCCTGGGGGCCGTTGCGCGGTCTGCATGCGCGTGAGCGCGTTCAACTGGTCGTGACCGCGCTGGCTGCGGTGTTGGTGGTGTCGTCGCTCAAGGCCTTCAGCACCACCAGCTGCCCCTGGGATTTGTCGGCCTTTGGTGGCGTGGCTCGCCACGTGTCGCACTGGTCGTGGTTGCGTGATGGTGGCAGCGGCCACTGTTTTCCGGCCGGTCATGCGTCTTCGGGGTTTGCTTTTGTCGGCGGTTATTTCGTCTGGCGCCGTCGTTGGCCCGCCGTCGCACTTGCCTGGTTGGCCATGGCGCTGCTGATGGGCTTCACGCTGGGCATTGCCCAACAGGTGCGTGGCGCCCACTTCATGAGCCACACCTTGTGGACGGGCTGGTTGTGCTGGAGCGTCGCCCTGGGAGTCGAAGCAGTGCTCCTCGCCCGCCTCAACTTGGCGAACCTGGTGCGCCGCCGCGCTCCACCCACGCCGCCACTGCCATTGCCTGCTCATCGCCCAGCTCACGCAGACCGCGAGCCACACCTTCGCGGTTAGCCACCGTGTGGTTCTGGCTCATCTTCCACTTCCCCGTCAGCGAAGCGAGCGGGATCTCGATGCCGACGATGGCACGCAGCATGGCGTCGATGTAGTCGGGCGGTGCATCGGTCACGGCCCAGGGCTTGGCCTGCACCGCTTCATGCCGCTGCGTGAGGCGGGTGACCAGGCCACGCAACCATTCGGCATCGTCATGCACCACCAGTCGGCCGCGCGCTTGCACGGTGATGTAGTTCCAGGTCGGCACCGTCTTGCCGTTCTCGGCCTTGCTCGGGTACCAGCCGGGGCTGATGTAGGCCTGCGGGCCCTGGAACACCACCAGCGTGTCGACGTCGGTACGCGCCTCGCGCCACACCGGGTTGGCGCGTGCCACGTGTGCGCGCAAGACCGCTGAGCCGCCCGGCTCGGTGTCGAGCAGGAACGGGATCGGAGTCGCGTCCATGCCCTGCGGGCCGAGCGTGATCAGCAGGCCCAGCGGGTGGTCGTGCACCAGCTGGTGCAGCGCCTCGGGGCGTTCTTCAAGGAAGTGCTTGGGGGTGTACATGTGATCAGCCCACCAGCACCGGTTCGCAGCGCACCTCGCTCTTCACCGAGTTGGCGATGAAACACTCTTCGTGCGCGCGGTGGTGCAGGTGGTCGAGCTCGGCGCGTGTCGGCTGCTTGCCGCTGAACGTCACCGCAGGCCGCAGTGTCACCACGGTGATCGCCATCTGGCCTTGGGCGTTGCGGTCCATCACGCCGACGGCATCGTCGCGATAGCCGTCGACCACCCAGCCGGCGCGGCAGGCGATGTCGAGGAACCACAGCATGTGGCAGCTCGAGATCGACGCGATGAAGCCTTCTTCGGGGTCGACCGCGGCCGGGTCCGAATAGGGCGCGCGCACCGACAGCGGCGATGACGACGCCGGCAGCACATGCCCGCCGTCGAAGTGAATCTCGTGGCGGCGGCTGTATTTCTTGTCGGTGAAAAGCGCGTCGCCACGTTGCCACAGGGTGGTGGCGGTGTAGGTGTGGTTGCTCATGTGGAATGCCGTCAGGGTTTTTTCAGGTAGTTGAAGGTGCCTTGCTCTTTCACCTCGGTGGCGGCGGCCAGCACCATGCGCATGGCGGCACGGTAGAACGGGGTGGCAAAGCTGATGCGCTTGACGCCGGCCGCTTCGAGCTCGGCCACGCTGAACGATTTGCCCG
>JACMKW010000198.1 GCA_014379885.1 Rhizobacter sp. | reverse complement strand
GTGCAGAACAAGCGCTTCTCCGACATGCTGAGCGATGTGGTGCTGCGCTACCAGAACCGATCCATCGAAGCGGCGCAGGTGATGGAAGAGCTGGTGCAGATGGCACGCAAGTTCCGCGAGGCCGCGGGCCGCGGTGAAGCGCTGGGCCTGACCGATGACGAGGTGCGCTTCTACGACGCGCTGGCCGACAACGAATCGGCCGTGCGCGAGCTGGCCGATGAAACGCTGAAGAAGATTGCGCAAGAGTTGACTGAGCGCTTGCGCAAGAACTTGAGCGTGGATTGCTCGCAGCGTGAGAACGTTCAAGCAAAGCTGCGCCTCTTGGTAAAGCGCATCTTGCGCAAATACAAGTACCCGCCTGACAAGCAAGACGCAGCGGTGGAGCAAGTACTTGAGCAGGCCAAGGCCTTGGCCGACGCATGGGCTTGACCATGAAAAGGCCTGCCACGTCATTCAGCCTCGCGCGCCACCTTGGCGCCTTGCTGCTGGCCCTGCTGCTCGCCGCTTGCAGTACCGTGACCAAAGACGGCCCCGACTCAAAGCCCCCGCCCAACCTCGACAAGGTGCCCGACGCACAACCGCAGGTCGAGCCGATTCGTGATGGTGGGCCGAACAAGCCTTATTCGGTGCTTGGCCGCAGCTACACCCCCGTCACCGTTGACAAACCAATTGCCGAAAAAGGCGTGGCCTCGTGGTACGGCCGCAAGTTCCACGGCAAGCGCACGGCCAGTGGCGAGGTCTACAACATGTATGCCATGACGGCGGCGCACAAGACCATGCCGCTGCCTAGCTACGCGCGGGTTCGCAACCCGGCCAATGGGCGCGAGATCATCGTGAGGGTGAACGACCGCGGGCCTTTTCACGCAGGCCGCATCATCGACCTGAGTTACACCGCGGCAATGAAGCTCGGGGTGCTGAATGGCGTGGCGCCGGTGGAGGTGGAGCGCATCACACACGAGCAGATTCGCAGCGGCGAGTGGCAACGCAACGGTCAGGCGCAGACGCCGCCCGGGATCCCGGCGCCGACGATGGAAGTCACGGCCTCGGCCGAACCCGCACCGCCACCTGCCCCAGCGGCCACGCCCTCGGCGCAAGGCTTCTGGGTGCAGCTCGGCGCCTTCCGCCAACGCGACGGAGCCGAGCAGTTCCAGCGCCGTGTGTCGGATGAGCTTGCCTGGTTGTCACCGCTGCTGGCGATCATCAGCGAGCCGCAACTGTTCCGGTTGCAGGCCGGGCCCTACCCGACGCGCGGCGAAGCACAAGACGCCTCGGGCCGCATTCGTGAGGCACTCAAGCTGGTGCCGGTGGTGATCGAGCGGCGCTGACGCCTGGGGCTCAGCGCCCGCCGGCCACGTCGATGATCGCGCCGGTGGTGTAGCTGGCCGCATCGGACAGCAGCCACACGATGGCTTGCGCGATCTCGGCGGCGGTGCCCGCGCGCTGCATCGGGATCAGCGACGCCGACTGCTGCGCCCGCTCGGGCAGCCCGCCCGAGGCGTGGATGTCGGTGTCGATGATGCCCGGGCGCACCGCATTCACCCGCATGCCCTCGGCCGCCACTTCCTTGGCCAGGCCCAGCGTGAAGGTGTCGATGCCGCCCTTGGCCGCCGCATAGTCCACATACATGCCTGGCGAACCGATGCGCGCTGCGGCCGACGAGAGGTTGACGATGGCCCCGCCCGCGCCGCCGTGGCGTGTGGACATGCGGCGCAACGCCTCGCGTGCGCACACGAAGCTGCCCACCATGTTGATGCCGAACATGCGCTGCAGGCGGGCCACGCTCATTTCGTCGACACGCGCCGCCACGTCGATCACCCCCGCGTTGTTGACCAGGCCGCCCAGGCGCGGCAACTCGGCGTCGATGCGCAAGAACATGGCCAGCACTTGGGCTTCGTCGGCCACATCGGCCTGCACGGCGAGCGCCTGGCCGCCAGCGGCACGAATGGCCTGTACCACGGCCTCGGCCGCAGCGGCATCGCGTGCGTAGTTGACGGCCACGGCCCAGCCCTCGCGTGCACACAACAAGGCGGTGGCCGCGCCGATGCCGCGGCTGCCACCGGTGACCAGCACGCTGCGCTGACCGGTGGGTTCAGTCGTTGACATCTTTCTTGGCCTTGGCATCGAGCACGGTCTGCAAAGCTGCCGCGCCCTGCATGAAGCTGAGGGTGTCGACCGGCTTGGCCACTCGCACGGCCGGTGGAAAGAGATGGTTCATGTAGAGCTCGGCGCCCAGGCGGTCGCCGCTTTGCTGGTTGAACCACAGGCTCAGGCCCACACCCATCACCACGCTGGCCATCGCAAACGCGCGGGTGCGCCGCGGGTGGTGAGGCTCAACGGCCTGCAGGTGAAAGTAGAGCATCGAACCGAAGATGAGGTAGGCCAGCATGAAGCTGAAATCAGTGACCCAGGGCCACGAGAAGGCAAACGCGAGCAAGGACGTGCCAGCCAGCATCGCCTGCCAGGCCAACATGGCGATCAACAGCACCCGCACATGCCAGCCGAAGTGGCCCTGGCGCGTGAACACCTTGGACAAGAGCGTCCACAGCCCGACCCAACCGAGCGCCACGCCGACGGCGTAAATGGAAGAGGAACCGAGCGCCTTGGCAAACACATCGGGGTCGCTTTCGAGCCAGGTGCCAAAACCCATCACCAGTGCGGCTGCCACCGCCAGCCACGCCAGCGTGGGCAGCCCCTGCCTCAGCACGCGCGTGGCACTCAAGGCCTGCTCGGGTGCGAGCGCATGGCTTGCCAGTCGCAGACGCAGGTGGGTGCGGCCCAGCGTGAGCAGGGGTGGTGTGTCGCCCACCGGCAAACGCTCGCCGGCCAGCATGCGCAGCGCCTCGACCTGCAGGCCGTTGATGCTGTCGCCCACGATGAGCTGCACGACACCCTGGTCATCGGGGGCCACGCTGAAGTGGTGGGCGGCAGTGTGGGCGTCGTCGAGCACCAGGTCGTTGTCGAGCGCGCGGCCCACCCGCAGCGGCCACTCGCGCACGCTCACGCTGTGGCGCACGCTGCCATCGCGGTCTAGCACCTCCAGCACGGCCAAGGTGCCCCCGCTGCCGTTCACGGCTTCACCCATGCGTAAGCCTCCAGGTAGTGCTGGCTCAGCTTCATGGCACTGGCGTAGCTCACGCCCTGGGCGTCGAAGCGGCCTTGCACACCGGCCTGCGGCTGGTCGAGCGTGGCCACGAGCACCGATACGTCGTACAACTGCGGCAGCTTCTTGTAGGCACGCAGGCAAACCACAGCACGCAGCACGAGGCCCTTGCGGTCGACAAAGTCTTCATGGCATTGCGGCTTGGTCTGGTGCAGCGGGCCCAGGCGGCCAAAGCCTTCGTTGCGAAAGCTGGCCGAATACTGCGCCGCAAAACGCAAGCTGCCGAGCTTGCTGCCGTCATAGGCTTCGTGGCGTGTGGCCAGGGTGCCGGTGTTGAAGTCACCCACGAAGACGCGGGTGTCCATCACACAATCGGAGCGCTCGAAGTCGAGCCCGCCGGTGCGCGAAGGTTCGCTGCTGCCCCAGCAACGCATGAAACGATCGGGCGGCACGGGTACGGTGTAGCGCGGGTGTGTGCCCGGCTTCCAGCCTTGTGCGATGAACCGCTGGGTGAGCGCGTTCTGGTGTTCCATCAATTGCGCGGCGACGATGGGCCACGCTTCGCCTTTCAGCGGCGCAGCCTCACGCCCACGCGCCAGCAAGGCGCTGGCAAACGCGGCCGGCACAAGAAAGCTCACCTGCTCGCCGTCGACACGGCGCGCCACGTTGACGCCGATCACGCGGCCTTCTTGATCCAGCGCGGGGCCGCCGCTCATGCCGCCGCTGAGCGACCCGGCGAAGAAGATCTGCGGGTAGAAGCTGCGCTCCACCAGACCGTTGTAGTTGCCTTCGATGACTGCAAAGCCCACGTCGAGCGGGTTGCCCAGCGAGTACATGCGCTCGCCCTGCGAGAACTTCTGTGATTCGGGGCGGAAGCTGAGCGCGTCGTAACCGGTGCTGGGCTTGCTGCCGCTCATCTTGAGCAAGGCCAGGTCGTGCAGCACGTCGAGCATCAGGATTTGCACCGGCGCTTCGCGGCCGTCGGCGGTGACCGACACCAGCTCGTGGCGCTCAGGCTTGAGCGCCGCTTCACTTACCACATGGAAGTTGGTGATGAGGTGGCCCTGGCTTGACACCAGAAAGCCCGAGCCGACCGAGGTCTGGCTGGCCTGGCCCTTGAGCACGGTGCGGATCTGCACCAGCTGCGAACGCGCCTGCTCGTAGACCTTGCGCGCCGAGAGCGACACCGGCGCCGAGGCCGGCGACTCGGCCGGAGCCACCGGAACCACCACCGGCGCTGCTCGCGGCGGCGCAGCGAACGCACTGCCCAGCACACAAGCCCACACGGC
>JACMKW010000197.1 GCA_014379885.1 Rhizobacter sp. | reverse complement strand
CGACCTCGGAGTAGTCGGGTGTCACCGCCACTGTCTTGGTGCCCTTGTAGCGAACCTCGGTGAAGAAGTGCGCGTCGGGGGTGCGTGTCTGGGGCACGTTGGAACCCCAGGCGATGATGAAGCTGGAGTTGTACCAATCGGCCGACTCGGGCACGTCGGTCTGCTCGCCCCACACCTGCGGGCTGCTCGGAGGCAGGTCGCAGTACCAGTCGTAGAAGCTCATGCACACGCCGCCGATCAGGCTCAGGTAGCGGCTGCCTGCGGCGTAGCTCACCATGCTCATGGCGGGGATGGGCGAGAAGCCGATCACACGGTCGGCCCCGTACTTCTTGATGGTGTAGACGTTGGCTGCCGCCACGAGCTCGTTCACCTCGTCCCAGGTGGAGCGCACGAAGCCGCCCAGGCCGCGCACGGCCTGGTAGTCACGGCGCGCGGTGTCGTCTTCGACGATGGCCGCCCAGGCGCCCACCGGGTCTTGCGTGGAGCGCGCTTCGCGCCAGCGCTTGAGCAATCGGCCACGCACCAGCGGGTACTTCACGCGGTTGGCGCTGTAGAGGTACCAGCTGTAGCTGGCGCCGCGCGAGCAGCCCCGCGGCTCGTGGTTGGGCATGTCCCAGCGGGTGCGGGGGTAGTCGGTCTGCTGGGTTTCCCAGGTGACGATGCCGCCCTTGACGTAGATCTTCCAGGAGCAGGAGCCGGTGCAGTTGACGCCGTGCGTGGAGCGCACGATCTTGTCGTGCGCCCAGCGATTGCGGTAGGCGTCCTCCCAGGTGCGGTCCTCGCCTGTAACGACGCCAAGGTCGCCGGAGAAGAATTCCCGCGGCTGGGAGAAGTAGCTCAAGCGATCGAGGAAGTGGCTCATGTCCGGTCTCTCAGGGATTTTTCACGTAGGCGTTGGCGCGCAGGTAGAACCACCAGTTCAGGATCAGGCACAGCGCGTAAAAGAGCGCGAAGCCGTACATCGCGTATTGCGGCGTGCCGGCCTTGATCTGGTTGCCGATGACCACCGGCGCGATGAAGGCGCCGTAGGCGGCGATGGCCGATGTCCAGCCCAGCACGGGGCCGGCTTGCTGGCGGTCGAAGATGACGCCGATGGTGCGAAAGGTCGAGCCGTTGCCGATGCCGCTGGCAAAGAACAGCACGATGAACAAGCCGATGAAAGCCGGAAAGTACTGCTCCGGCGTGGCCGAGCCGTAAGCCAGCATCATCACGTAGCCGACCGCGATTGAGGCGACCACCATCACCGCCGAGATGATCTGCGTGACGATGGAACCGCCCACCTTGTCGGAGATCCAGCCGCCGATGGGGCGCACCGCCGCGCCGACGAACGGGCCGATCCAGGCGTAGGTGAAGGCCGAGGGCGCATTCGGGTTTTTCAGCGTGTGTTGCAACACGCCGTTGGCATCAGGCACGTGGCTGATGCCAAAGATCACCGTGATGGAGAGTGGCAGCGCCATCGAGAAACCGATGAACGAGCCGAAAGTCACGATGTAGAGCGCGGTGAGCGACCAGGTGTGCTTGTCCTTGAAGATCAGGAACTGCTTGGTCACGTTCTCGCGCATGTTTCCGAAGGCGGCGAGTTTCATCACCAGCAGCGCGCTCACGATGTCGAGCGGGATCGCCACCCACATGCTGATGAGGCCCAGCCCGGTGGGCGCCGGCAGGTAGAGGTACAGGCCCAGGATGGCCGGGATGAAGGCCAGCGTGTACAGGTAAGTGATCTTGGCGAACGCCGCGAGCGGGTTGCCGGCAGCTGGCGTGACCGTCTTCAGGTTGTTCATGCCGAACCAGCACAGGATGGCGAGCGGCACCAGCGAGATCACCCAGGCGAAACCGGCGTTCTGAATCCATGTGGGTGTGCCCGCCTTGATCTTGCCGAGAATCCAGCCGCTGTCTTTCAAGAGCGTCATCGACTCGCCGCCCCAGCCGCCGAAGAGGCTCATGGTCATCACCAGCGGGATCACGATCTGCATCGTGGTCACGCCGAAGTTGCCGATGCCTGCGTTCAAGCCGAGTGCCGTGCCCTGCAGCCGTTTCGGGAAGAAGGTGCTGATGTTCGACATCGAGCTGGCGAAGTTGCCGCCGCCCACGCCGGCCCACAGCGCCATCAGCTGGAACACCCACAGCGGCCAGTCCTTGTGCTGCAGGGCGATGCCGGTGCCGATGGCCGGGGCCAACAGCATCGCGGTGGTCAGGAAGATGGTGTTGCGCCCGCCGGCGAGACGGATCAGGAACGCGGCCGGAATGCGCATGGTCGCGCCCGCCAGCCCGGCGATGGCAGTCAGCGTGAAGAGCTCGGCCTGGCTGAACTCGACATACATTAGACGGCT
>JACMKW010000196.1 GCA_014379885.1 Rhizobacter sp. | reverse complement strand
GCCGGCAAGTTGACCCAACTGGTCAAAAGCACCGATGCAGACTGCGTCAAACTCAACGTCACCAAGGTGCGTGCCCAGATCACGGCCATTGAAGAAGACGATCTGGACGTCGCGATGCCGCTGGAGATGCTGGGCGACACGCTGCTGGGCATAAGCCAGATGCGCGAGATGGTCGAGAACCTGCGCGATTTCACGCGCCTGGACCGCAGCAAGACAGCGGAGTTCGACATCAACAAAGGCTTGCACAACGTGATCTACATCGCCCGCAGCGTGATTCCGACGCATATCGAGGTGGTCGAGGCCTTCGGTAAGCTGCCAAAAATAGAATGCAATGCGTCGCAGCTCAACCAGGTTTTCCTGAACCTGATCAACAACGCGTCCCAGTCGATTGTTGCGGATCACGGCACCGTGACAGTGTTCAGCTGTGTCGAGAACGATCGCATTCGGGTAGACGTGAGCGACAACGGAACGGGTATTGCGCCCGAGGTGCTGCCCCATATTTTCGACAATTACTACACCACCAAAACGGCCTCAGAGGGTACCGGGCTGGGGCTGGCCATTGCGCTCAGCATCGTGCAGGAGCACGGCGGTGAGATCAAGGTCGCGACAGAATTCGGCAAGGGTTCCACGTTTACCGTGTTCCTTCCGGTCACGCTGGGCGCCGCCACGCAAGCCTTTAAAACGACAGGAGCCTCCGCATGACAGAAGCAGTCCGCACGCCAGAAAAACTCGGACAGGTGCTCTGCGTCGATGATGAACCGAGCATCTTGCGCTCGCTCCAGTGGCTGCTCAAAAAACAGTTTGACGTCAAGACAGCGGCCAGCGGCAATGAGGCGCTGGCCTTGCTGGAGACCAACGACTTCGACGTGATCGTCAGCGATCAGCGCATGCCGGGCATGATGGGTTCCGAGTTTTTGCACGAGGCACGCAGGATCTCGCCGCGCGCGATGCGCATCCTGCTCACCGGCTATTCGGACCTGCCGGCAATCCTGCGCTCGGTCAATGACGGCGAGGTATTTCGCTTTGTCAACAAGCCGTGGAATATCAAGGAATTGCCCAAGATCATCGCCGATGCAGCCAGCATTGCGAAAAGCCAGGCGGCCGAATCGCTGCCCGACACCGACGGCGAACTCGATGTCCGCGAAGAAACCATACTGCTGATAGACGACGACCCGATGATGGGTCACCTGATTGCACAGGCGCTCGGAAGTGGCGTCAAGGTCGCCCACGCCGCCTCGCTGGCCGAGGCCGTCGCCATCTTCGACGAGCAAAATGTCGGCATTATCGTATCGGACACCCGGGTGTCCAATCTGGACACCACGACGATGCTCAAGGTGCTCAAGCATGAGCACCCTGAAATTGTCACGGTGGTCTACACCGCCACAGCCGACGCAGTGGATGTGATCACGCTGATCAACGAGGGGCAGATTTTCCGCTTCATCCCCAAGCCGGTGAAGATGGTGATGCTTAAACAGGCTTTGATGGCCGCTGCGCTCAAACGCAGACAACTGCGCGCCAGCCCCGATGCGGCCAGGCGGCACGCGGTCGAGAGTGTGGCCGAGGAAGACAGGGAAGACATGCTCAAGACCATCCAGCGGTCGGCCGCCAGCGTCGCCCCAACGGCAGGCGTTAACCTGCTGCAGCGCATTGGCGGGTCATTCAAGCGGATGTTTGGCCGGCACTTGCCTCAATAAGGCGCCAGTGCGATGTTGCCTGCCAGGTGTTATCTGGCAGGCAACTACGTCACCCATTACCTCATGAGCGCAGGGCTCGGACACTCAAACCGTGAGAGTCGGAGCTGATTTGCCTTGGCG
>JACMKW010000195.1 GCA_014379885.1 Rhizobacter sp. | reverse complement strand
GCGACATGGACTTGAAGGTCGACGGCCGCAAGGTCGAAGGGCCGAAGACTTTCGGCTACAAGGGAATGATGTACAGCGACGTGCCCAACCTGGCTTCGTCGTTCGGCTACACCAACGCGTCATGGACGCTCAAGTGCGACCTCACCTGCGAGTACGTCTGCCGCCTGCTCAACCACATGAAGCGGCATGGATACACCCAGTGCACACCGCGCAACAACGACCCCACGATGGAGGCCCAGCCCTGGCTCGACTTCACCTCGGGGTACGTGCAGCGTGCCATCGCGCAGTTGCCCAAACAAGGCAGCAAGGCGCCATGGAAGCTGTATCAGAACTACATCCGCGACCTGATCACGCTGCGCTTCGGCAAGATCGATGACGGTGTGATGGAGTTTGCCAAGCAGGCACAACCGGCCATCGAGCCCTTGCGCGTTCCGGGCTGAACTCAGCGGCTGAGCCAGTCGGCCGCCAGGTCGGCGGCGGCGGGCGTGCGGGTGGTGTCGACCTCGATCGCGGTGGCACGCTCCCGCGCGTCCAGCGGTTCGCGCGCAGTCATCAGGCGCTCCAACACCTCGACACCGGCCTCCGACGCGTCGTCACGGCGGACCTCGCGCCGTTGCACACGCTCGCGCAGCACCTCGGGCGGCGCATCGCAGGCCAGCAGGGTGAAAGGTGCATGGACTGAAGAGGCCACGGCACGAAAGCGCGCCCGCTCGGCGCGCTTCAGGCTGGCTGCATCAACGATGGTCGGCCAGCCGGCCAGCAAGGCGCCGCCGGCGAGGGTGCGCAAGCGCGTGAAGGTGCGTTCGGTGGCTTCGGGGCTGTAGATGTCGACCTGCGCCTGGCGCGAGTCGGCCAGCGAGGGCAGGCCGTGCAGTCGCTTGCGCTCGACATCGGAGCGCATGCGTATCGCGCCTGCGGCTTCCACAAGTTGCTGCGAAACATGGCTCTTGCCAGAGCCCGGCAGGCCACAGGTGGCGAGCAGGCGTGGGTCACTGCCCAGCGCCACGCCGCGAGCGAGCGCAAGGTAGTCGGGCGCGGGGCTGGTGATGCCTTGCAGCAGCCCCACCAGTGCGCGCACCAGCGCCCGGTACACCAGATAAAAGCGCAGCACCGGCAGGCCGGCGTAATCGCCGCTGTGCTCCAGGTAGGCATTGAGGAAGCGAAAGGCGAAGTCGCGCCGCCGGTGGGCCCACAGGTCCATCACCAGGAACGCGGTATCACTGAGCACGTCGATCCAGCGCAGGGCGGGGTCGAACTCCAGGCAGTCGAAGGCGGTGACCTCGTCGTCGCTCAGCGTCACCACGTTGGCCAGGTGCAAATCGCCATGGCATTCGCGCACGAAGCCTTGGGCACGCCGCACGGCCCAGCTGGGTGGGAGCGCCGCGGCCTGCGCGTGCAGCCAGCGCTTCAGCACGGGGTCGACCGCGCCGGGCCGCAGGCGTTCGATGTGCTCAAGTGCCACCAACACGGGGCTGGCGATATCGTCGGGCCGGCCCCAGGGCGATGCAGGCTCGGCGCGCGGTGCTTCGGCATGGAAAGTGGCCAGCCGCTGGGCGAAGTGGTCCAGGTGCAGCGGCAGCAACCGGCCACCGGCCAAGCTCTCGCTCCAAAGCGCGCCGGGTGCAAAACGCTTCATGTGCACCAGCCACTCAATGGCCTCGCCCGTGCCGACCAGCGTGGGTGCATCGGGCGAGCCGTGCACCGGCAACACGGCCAGGTACAGGCTGGCAGCCAACCGGCGGTTCAGTCGCAACTCGTCTTCGCAGGCCTGGCGGCGTGATGCGAGCGAGGAGAAGTCAACGAAGCCCAGGTTCACCGGCTTCTTGAGCTTGTAGGCGAAGCCCTTGGTCAGCAGCACCCACGAGAGGTGGGTTTCGATGAGCTCAACCTCGCCGCCCTGCGTTGCCCGCAGGTACTTGCGCAGGCCTTCGACCAGAGACACGTGCTGCTATTTGAGCTTGGCGCTGTTCATGGCGCAGGTGCTCATGCCAAACGGCAGGTAGGCCGGGCAGAAACGGAAGATGCCCGTGGCCAGCGGCACCACACCCAGCCAGCCCCACACGCCGATCCAGCCCATCAGGGTGGCCAGGATGAGCAAGGCGCCCAATGTGATGCGCACGGCTCGGTCAACGAGTCCAACATTCGCGGTCATTTTCTTCTCCTGTGGTTTGAGGCGTTCAAGCATGCGCGCGCGATTTATCGTCAGGCGCTGCAGGGGCTCGAGCTCAGATGCTCTTGAGCATGCGGTCGGCCGCACGGAAGTGCTTGCGCGCGAGGGCCAGCACCTGGCCATCGGTCGGGTGATCGACGGTCTGCACGGCGACCACACAGGCGGCAACTGCCTTGTCGTGATGTTCCAGGTGCTTGATCAGTTCGGTCTTCTCGTTGCCTGGGCCCACCACCAAGATCTCGGCCGCACCGCGCAGGGCCTCGGCCACGGCGTGCAGGTAGTGACTGTCTTCCGGCTCGTGACCGGCGCCGCCGGTGGGGCCGTTCTTGTGGTGGATCTTGCCGGGGCGGTGGGTCGAGTGAAGCACCAGCTGCTCGGCAGCGTCGTCGTTGAAGTGGGTGACGCGGGCTTGTTCGTGGTCGATCCAGACAACGGCGTGAAGGTAAGTCATGGCATTCCTTGGGTGTGATGAAACGGTGGGCGGCTGCGAGGCCAGGTTCAGGCAACCATGCTGCACAGCAGCGCCTGCAAGGTGAACTGGTGGTTGGCCACTTGCTCGGGCCCCAGGGGCGCCTGTTCGCCGTGGCAGCTGCATGCCAGCTCGGCGCGGCCATCGCTGCAGCGTGAAGCGGACTGCGCGTCCCACAGAAAATCGGCCGGCGCGCTCTGGCGGGTGGTGCGCAGTTCGAGCCCGGTGAGCGCGGCGGCCCATTGCCAAGCGCTGCCTTCGGGCGAGGCGGCATCTGCCACCAGGCACAGGGTGGTGCGGCTCAGCGGCTTGTTGATGTGTTCGCGCATGGTCAAGAGGTCGCCTAGCACCCGCAAGGGGTGGGTTGAGGCGGCCAGGCCGTTGAAAACCGGGCAACCGGCATGACGCTGCACTTCCTGCACCACCGAAAGCGGCATGCCTTCGCATTCAATGGCGTCGTAGAGCCGCCCCAGCACCACGGCGGTTTCATGCGTCTCGCCGGGCTGCGAGATGCGTGAGTTGCTGGGCTTGATGTGCGCCACATGGGCCCCCAGCGCGCTGGCCGCGGCGGTGAAGCCCTGGAGCGCCGGGTCGGTGGGCGACTCGCACATCACGGCGATGTTCTTGCCGCGCAGCGGCCTTTGCGGGCGGCCTTCTTTCGCGGCCTGCTTCAAGGCACTGGCGGTGTCGAGCAAGGCAGACACATCGGTGCCCGACAAGGCGTCGAGCGTCCAGAGGCTGCGGTGATGGAAAAAGCTGGTGTTCATCTGCTCAGGGTCTGGGCGGTAACCCCGCGGCCGTACTTGAAAGGTTGCATCGAGATCGTGGCGCCAAGCGTAGTCGCGCGCTGCCTGATGGCCTTGACCCGCATCAAGCTGACGCCATCACGCGGCGCCGAACCCTTGCTGATACAAAGCGTTTACTTAACGTTACGCAGCGTCGCAGCCCATTCGCAGACCGTTGTTCGTGGCTTTCTACAGTGCATTGCATCGACAGAACACAACCTGACCTGGAGTGACCCCCATGCTTGCCACTGCAACCACCGCCCCGAAGCTCGCAACCAACACCCCGTTCGCAAACGCAAACGCAAGCGCGCCCTCACGGCGCGCTTTGGAGCCGATGAGGCGCGGCCTGAGCGAAAACGAGCAAGCCGGTCAGCGCATTGCCCACAGCCTGAAGCTCGTTCACGACAAGCTGTCGGTGACCCGCCGCCTGTTGCACGCCGGCGAATCGGTGTATGAGGCGGGTGAGCGCTTCGAGTGCCTGCACATGGTGAACTCCGGCTTCTTCAAGCTGGTGAACCTGTCAGCCGATGGGCGTGAACAGGTGGTCGGCCTGCAGTTCAAGGGCGACTGGCTGGGGTTCGACGGCATCGCCAAGGGCCACCATGGCTGCGACGCCATCGCGATGGACACGGGCGAGGTCTGGACCATTCGCTACGACGCCTTGCTGCGCGCCTGTGTTGAACACCCCTCATTGATGGGAATGGTGCACTCGGCCATGAGCCGCGAAATGACACGTGACCGTGACTCGCTGCTGTCGATCTGCACGCTGCCGGCCGATGCCCGTGTGGCCGAATTCCTGCACAACTGGGCCGAATCACTCTCCGAGCGTGGCCTTCGTACCGACCAGATCACCTTGCGCATGACCCGTGCCGAGATCGGCAACTACCTGGGCATGAAGCTGGAAACGGTGAGCCGCGCCTTGTCGCGCCTGGCGCGCGACAGCGTCATTCAGTTCAACGAGAACGGTCGCCGCGACATTCACATCCCCGACCTGGCCGTGCTGGCCGCCTTTGTGCAGCGCAGCCTGTCGCCCGAAAGCGCCACGCTGCAATAAGCGCACTGCCTCAAGCTCACGCCTCGCTGGACAGCAGGGCACGCGCAATGGCGTGACCCAGTTCTTCGCGCGAATAGGGCTTGGCCAGCAACTCCCACGACAGCGGGGTGGTCTGGCTGGTGTCGATCAACTCGGCCGAAAACCCCGACATCAACAGCACCGCGAGTTGCGGCAAACGTGTTTTCGCTTCGCGCGCCAGTTCAATGCCGCGCATGCCGGGGCCCAAGGCGATGTCGCTCAACAGCAGGTCGAAACCTGCATCAGCCGTCAAGTGAGGCAGAGCCTGTTCGGCGCTGGCACAGGCCGTGACCACACAACCGAGGGTGTCGAGGAACTTGAGCGCCACGGCGCGCACCTCAGGCTCGTCTTCGACCAGCAGCACGCTCAACCCGCGCGGAAGGGCGCTCGTGTGACCGTCGAGCGAGTCGCTGACAGACTCGTGCTCGGTGAAGCGCGGAATGTACAGCGTGACCGTGGTGCCTTCACCCGGCGCGCTGGTTAGCGTGATGGCGCCGCGCGATTGCTTCACGAAACCATAGACCGTGCTCAGGCCCAGGCCCGTGCCGCGGCCGGCCTCTTTGGTGGTGAAGAAGGGCTCGAAGGCTCGCTCCTTGACGCTGTCGGACATGCCCGCGCCGGTGTCGGTCACCGTGATGGCGATGTAGGCGTCGGGCTTCTCGGCGCCGAGCTCGAAGTCACCGCGCAGCTCCGGGGGCAGGCCGTGGCACATCTGGCCGCTGAAGCTGAGCGTGCCGCTTGTCGGCATGGCGTCACGTGCGTTGATGGCAATGTTGAGCAGGGCCGATTCGAGTTGCCCCGCGTCGGCCAGGCAGGGCGGGCAGGGTGTGGGTGTGTGAACCTCGATGCGGATGCGCTGGTCAAGCGTGCGCCGCAGCATGTCGGCCAGCGAGTCGAGCAGGGCTGGCACCTCGATGCGGCTCGGGCTCAGCACCTGGCGCCGTGAAAACGCCAGCAGCTTGCTCGTCAACTCGGCGCCGCGCCGGCTGGCCCGTGCGGCGGCTGTCACCAGCTGCAGCGCATAGGCATCGTCGCTCACGGCGGGTAGCTCTTCGAGCACTTGCAGGTTGCCCTGAATCACCGTGAGCAGGTTGTTGAAATCATGCGCAATGCCGCCCGTCAATTGGCCAACGCTTTCCAGCCGTTGGGCATGGTTGAGAGACTCTTCCGACTGCACCCGTTGCAAGGTGGCCGCCAGCAGGTTGGACAGCGACTCCAGAAAATGCACTTCGTCATCGCCAAAGCGTTGTGGCTCGCGCGAACGCACGCTGAGCATGCCCACCACCTGTCCGCGGTCCGACAAGGGAACCGCCAGCGCACTGACCAACCCGGCTTCGAGGTACGCGGGCGGTACGCTGAAACGCCGCTCAAGGCGGTAATCGGGAATCACCACGGGCCGCGACTGGCTCAACACAAAACCCGGCGGCGTATCGGGCCGGTTCGGCACCACGCAGCCCACGGTTTCGCCGGGCAACAAGCAAGCACCGGCCACCACGCGAAATTCGGTCTTGTTGGGTTCGAGCAGGAAGATCACGCCCACCTGGACCTGCAGCGCCTCGATCGCCACTTCGGGCACCTGGTCCAGCAGCTGCTGCGGGTCGCGTGTGTCGACTGCCAAGCGGCCCATGCGGGCCACACATTCGGCATAGTGGGCACGTTGCAGGGCGCGTTTCACGCGTGGGTAGTTGCCAATGCCGCGAATGGCCACCACCACCTGGGGCGGGCCAACGCCGGGAAGGGGGCTGAGCGATATCTCGACCATCACCTCGCTGCCGTCTCGCCGTTTGGCCACCAGCTCCATGTCGGTGCCCATCGGGCGTGGCCGCGGGTTCCTGGCGTAGCCCTGGCGGTACTCGGCGTGGCGCGGGCGAATGCTGTCGGGCACCAGCGCGTCGACCGACAGGCCGATCAGTTCGAAAGCGGCATAACCCAACAAGGTTTCGGCGGCCGGGTTGGCCAGGCGGATCAGCCCTTCCCCGTCGACCAGCAGCAGCGCGTCTGGGTAGGCTGCAAAAATCGCGCGAAACAGGTTTGGCTCGTCAAGCCATTGGCTCCTCATGACGGAGTCACCGTCGGCACGAACACGTAGCCTGCACTGCGCACCGACTTGATGATTTGCGGCGTTTCGGGGTCGGCCTCCAGCTTCTTGCGCAGGCGGCCCACTTGCACGTCGACGGTGCGGTCAAAGGGGCCGGCCTCGCGGCCACGCGTTTGCTCGAGCAAGAAATCGCGTGACAACACCCGCCCGGGGTGGCGCACGAACACACACAGCAGGTCGAACTCGCCGGAGGTGAGCGCCACGTCGTGCCCCTGCACGTGGGTCAGCCGGCGTGCGGAGGTGTCGAGCTGCCAAGCCTCGAAGTTGAGCTGAGCGGGGCTGGGTGCGAGGGCGGGTGCAGGTGCGGCTGGCGCGTTTTCAGTGCGCCGCAACACGGCCTTGATGCGGGCCACCAATTCGCGCAGGTCGAAGGGTTTGGTCACGTAGTCGTCGGCGCCGACTTCCAGGCCCACCACCTTGTCGACCGCATCGCCGCGCCCGGTGACGATGACCAGCCCGCAGCGCCAGTGCTCACGCAGCTGGCGTGCGATCACGAAGCCGTCTTCGCCCGGCAGGCCCAGGTCGAGCAGCACCAGCCCGGGCGGATCCTCGGCCATGAGGCGAAGCAGCGCGCTGCCGGCGTGCAGCTGCG
>JACMKW010000194.1 GCA_014379885.1 Rhizobacter sp. | reverse complement strand
CGAATTTCATCAATGGCGAGCTGTGGGGCCGCCGCCGTGGTCTACCTGCGCGTGGCCGGCCACCTGGTGTTTGGCTACCTGTTCGCCCGCATGGCCCAGGTCGCGCTGCGCGAGATCGCCGCCGGCAACACCGACCCGTTCTACCCCGCCAAGCTGCAAACCGCACGTTTCTATTTCGCCAAGCTCTTCCCCGAGACGGCGACGCTGATGCGCACGGCCCGCTCCGGCAGCAAGGTGCTGATGGATACCGACCTGGCGCTGGCCTGAGTGGCTGCCCTGCGGATCCCGACCCTTTGAACCACGGAGCAGCGTCTATGTACAAAGCAGCAGTCCTTGTTATTGCCGCCGTTGCGGCACCAGCCTGGGCGCAGATGACGCCCGAGGGCCTGTGGCGCAACATCGACGACAAGACCGGCGAGGCCAAGGCCGAGATCCGCATCCGCGACGCGGGGGGCGGCGCCTTGTCCGGCGTGCTGGAAAAGCGCCTGTCCAAGGATGCCAAGCCCGACGAGGTGTGCGACGAATGCAGCGATGACCGCAAGGGCAAGCCGCTGCAGGGCCTGGAGCTCATCCGCGGCGCCAAGAAGGCCGAGGGCAAGGACGTGTGGGAGGGCGGCAAGATTCTCGACCCCGAGAACGGCCGCAACTACACGCTGCGCATGACGCCCATCGAGGGCGGCAAAAGGCTCGAAGTGCGCGGCTCCGTCGGCCCCTTTGGCCGCACGCAGACCTGGATCCGGGTGCAGTAAGAAAAAAGCAATCCGCACGCACCGGCCCTGCCCGGTGTGCGCAACAACGAGGGCCGGGTGCCACACAGCTACCTCCCTCCTGGAGAAACACCGATGTCAAGATTCCAAGTGAAGAAAGTCGCCGTGCTCGGCGCTGGCGTGATGGGCGCGCAGATCGCTGCGCACCTGGTCAACGTCAAGGTGCCCGTGGTGCTGTTCGACCTGCCGGCCAAGGAAGGTCCGAAGAACGGTATCGTGATGAAGGCGGTCGACGGCCTCAAGAAGCTCAAACCCTCGCCCCTGGGCGTGGCCGACGATGCTGCCCTGATCGGCCAGGCCAACTATGAAGAGCACCTGGAGCAACTGCGCGACTGCGACCTCATCATCGAGGCCATCGCCGAGCGCATGGACTGGAAGCTCGACCTGTACAAGAAGATCGCGCCCTTCGTCGCACCGCATGCCATCGTGGCATCGAACACCTCGGGCCTGTCGATCACCAAGCTCTCCGAGGCCCTGCCTGAGAGCATCAAGCCGCGCTTCTGTGGCATCCACTTCTTCAACCCACCGCGCTACATGACGCTGGTGGAGCTGATCCCGACACCGGGCACCCGCCCCGAGATCCTTGACCAGCTGGAAAGCTTCGTCACCACTGCGCTCGGCAAGGGTGTGGTGCGCGCGAAAGACACGCCCAACTTCATCGCCAATCGCGTGGGCATCGCCAACATGCTCTCCACGATCAAGGAAGCCGAGAACTATGGGCTCTCGTATGACGTGGTCGATGACCTCACCGGCAAGAAGCTCGGCCGCGCTTCCAGCGGCACCTTCCGCACTGCCGACGTGGTGGGCCTGGACACCATGGCCCACGTCATCAAGACGCTGCAAGACAACCTGCAGAGCGACCCCTTCTACCCCGCCTACGCCACACCGGCCGCGGTGGCTGGCCTGATCGCCAAAGGCGCGCTCGGCCAGAAGAGTGGTGCTGGTTTCTACAAGAAGGTCGGCAAAGACATCCTGCGCCTCGACCCAGCCAAGGGTGAGTACGTGCCCGCCGGTGGCAAGGCCGACGAGATCGTGGCCCGCATGCTCAAGAAGGCGCCGGCTGATCGCCTGAAGCTGCTGCGCGAATCGACCAACCCGCAGGCGCAGTTCCTGTGGGCGATTTTGCGCAACGGCTTTCACTACGCGGCCGTGCACCTGGCCGACGTGGCCGACTCGGCCAGCGAGATCGACTTCGCGCTGCGCTGGGGTTTCGGCATGAACCAGGGCCCGTTCGAGCTGTGGCAGCAAGCCGGCTGGAAACAAGTGGCCGAGTGGGTCAAGGCCGACATCGACGCCGGCAAGGCGCTCTCTAAGGCGCCGCTGCCGGCCTGGGTGTTCGACGGCCGCGACGGTGTGCACACCGCAGAAGGCTCGTGGAGCGCGTCGCAAAACAAGTACCTGCCGCGCAGCACGCTGCCGGTGTACGAGCGCCAGCACT
>JACMKW010000193.1 GCA_014379885.1 Rhizobacter sp. | reverse complement strand
TGGAGCCCTTCATCACGATATCGCCGCCGGCTTTCGCATTGATCTTGCCGGAGCCGTTGATGATGATGTCCTTGCCTTTGATCGTGATGGTGCCGTCTTTCTTCATCGTGATGCTGGCGTCGCCGGTGGTGAGGGTGATCTCATCGGCAGCGGTGATGGCGAGCTTCTTACCGACGCTGAGCGCATCGTCTTCGCCCACGCTGACGCTGCGCTTCTTGGCTACTTTGATGGCCTCTGCACCGCCCACGCTCAGACTTCGATCCGAACCGACCTTGACACTTTGCTTGCCACCCACGTCGAGGCTTTGATTGGCGCCGACGCTGGTCGATTGATTGACGCCTACGCTGATCGACTGGTTGGCCCCGACGGTGACCGACTGCATCGCGCCGATGGCGATCTGCTGGGCCGCACCAATCGCCACGGTTTCATTCACCCCGACTGCCCGCGTGCGCTGCAAGGCCACTGTTTCAGTCTTGCTCGCACCGATGGTCACCGTGCGGTTCGAGCCGATCGTCACGCTCTCATTGGACCCCACCGATTCGGTGCGGTTGGCACCAATGGTGATGGTCTCGTTGCTGCCGACGTCTTCGGTGCGGTTGCTGCCAATCGAAATCTTCTCGTTGCTCCCAACCGACTCGGTCCGATCCACCCCAATCGTGATCGTCTCGTTGTTGTCAACCGTCTCGGTGCGGTCATGCTTCACATGCACCGTCTCGTCATGATCGACCGTCTTGGTGCGATCGTGCCCGACCCAATGCGTCTCGTCGTTCTCGACCTCGATGTCCTGGTTCTTCTCGGCATGGATCCACAGTTGCTCGGCCCCGGCCTTGTCTTCGAATCGGATGGCGTTCGCATTGCCATACCCACCGCCCTTGGACGAACGCGTCAGGATGCCGCTTTGCGTGGCGTTGGCCGGCAGGTCCCACGGCGGCATCTGCTCGGCGTTGTAGACACGGCCGGTGATCAGCGGTTGGTCGGGATCACCTTCCAGAAACCCGACCACCACCTCTTGCCCGATACGGGGGATGTGGATGGCACCGAAGTTCTTGCCGGCCCAGGGGTGCGACACACGCACCCAGCACGAGCTCTTGTCGTTCTTCTTCCCGTAGCGGTCCCAGTGGAACTGCACTTTCACGCGGCCGTATTTGTCGGTGAAGATTTCTTCGCCCCCCGGGCCGACCACCACGGCCGTTTGCGGGCCGTGCACCACCGGCTTGCGGGTGCGGCGCTCGGGGCGGAACTGCTGCTCCGACGGGATGGCGGTGAACTCGCAGCGCAAGGCGCTGCTGGCCGTGGAGCCCGATTCGGTGGCGTCGGTCTGCGCATGCAGGTTGATGCCGGTGACCAGGTACTCGATGTTCTGGTCTTCGCGCGGGTGGTTGGTCAGCGAAAGCAAGCGGCCCACTTCGATGCCGTGGCCGTTGGAGTCGCCTTGCAGCACCATCGCGCGGGTGTGCATCTCGTCAATGCGGTCTTCAGAGAACTGCGTGCCGTCGGCTGCCTGGATGTAGTCGCCCTGGTAGTCGAACACCTCGTAGTCAGACAGCTCGTGCTTGCGTGCCTTGGTCTTGTCGACCTTGAGGTCGGTGGAAGGGCGCTCGAAATCGTAGCTTCGCAAGGTGACTTGCCCCGGGATGACCGAGCTTGAAAAGCGCCAGGCCGAGACCAGCTCCTGGTCGGGCGGTGCGTCGGCGCCGCCATCGTAGTAGGGCAGGGAGTCGCAGCCGGGCGCGGCGTCGTGGGCACTTTGTGAATCAACCAGCACCAGCTTGTGCTCGCCGTCGCCGTGCTCAAAGTACCAGTAGATGCCTTCGTGTTCGAGCAGTCTGGCCACGAAATCGAAGTCGCTCTCACGGTACTGCACGCAGTACGTCCACTTGTGGTAGCTGCGAAAGAGCTTGAACTCGAAGTTGGCCACGCTGTGGTCTTCGAACACTTTTTTGACGATGTCGGGCACCGTCAGTTCCTGGAAGATGCGGCAATCGAAAGTCTGCTTCAGGAACCACAGCCACGGCCGCACGATGGCCTGGTAGGTGTAGAAGCGGCCGCTGTGGCCGGTTTGCGAAAAGCGGGTCACGTAGCCGTGCAGATAGCGTTTTGCGTCGTCTCGCAACTCCATGGTCACGGTGACAGGTTGGCCCAGCAGGTCACCCGGTTGCAGGCTCTCCTTGGGGCTCACCATGTTGAGGCGCGCCTCGCCGAGCGTGCTCAGGCCTTGCGTGGTGTTGATCGACGCAAAGCGCAGATCTTCGGCGGGCAAGGGAGAGGTGAGGCTGATCGGTTGCGGCATACGTGGGAACCAGTTGCTGCGCATGACTCATGCAGTGGGGCGAACCATAGGGCCGCCCTCGGGGACGGTAAAGCGACCAAAGTCAATGCCGGCGCATCGGCTCTGCCACTAAGCTGCGCCACAACAGTCGCCGGCAGCCGCTTGGCTGCGGCGGCGTGGCAACAGAGGGCAGGGCTCATGCTGGTGTGTGTCGATGGAACCGGGGCTTCCGACATGGCGGAGTACGCGCGCATCTTTGCCCGCAGCTTTGTCAACCGCGTCAAGAACGAGTACCTGCGAGCGCACCCGCCACCCGAAGCGGCGCCGATCCACCACCGTGGCCCTGGGGCCGACCGCACCGATGGCATGTTCGGCTCGTTCGGTGGGGCGCACCACGTCTCGCCCAGGTTCGTCGTCGAAGAGATATTGGTTCAACGCGCTGCGCTGTGCGAAACGCGTGACGATGACGTGATCTCGACGCCAGGCCCCCAGATGGACATCTGTTGGCCGCGCGGCGGTGAGGGCGGTGATGATGACCCGCGTACCAAGATCTACCTTGTCGGGCACAGCCGCGGCGGCGCGATTCTGATCGACGTGGCCAACATGCTGAACCGCCGCCACATACCGGTCGAAGCGATGTTTCTGTTCGATGCGGTGGATCGCAGCTCGGAGCTGACCGCCGGCGACATTCCAGGCAACGTGAGCTTCTGCTACCACGCGATGCGCGACCCGGTCGGCAACAGCCGTGGTTCCTTCGGCAACTGTGGCACTGCTGCGGCTGGCGGGGTGATCTTCCTTGCCGAGCACTTCATGACGACACATGGCGGCATGGGCGGCACCCCCTGGGGCAGAACCAACCCCGACGACATGACCAGCTTCGGCACCATCACCGAGCACGACCCGGGTGGCGTGACCATCCTCACGCCAGAGATGGAAGCGTCGGGCATGCGGGCGGTTGAAAACTGGATGTGGCCGCACTTGCGGCGTCACGGCGTGGTGCCGTGAAAAGGCCTCAGCCGACCCGCGCAGCCACCAGCCAGCCGATCACCGGCTTGCCCCCTTCGGAGCGAAGCTGCTCTTCGCGAAGCACGAGCTTCTGCAAGCCCGCAGCGGCCAATGCGGTACTCACGTAGTCGCGTTGATGGGCGTAACGCCCATGCGGCAGCAGGCGGTAGGGTGGCCCGTCTTCTGCCTGCGAGGCCTCGACCGTGAACACCAGGTGGCCACCCGCGCGCAAGGCCTGCACGGCGGCACGCATGGCTTCGCCCAACTCGCCAAAGTAGCAAAAAGTGTCGGCGCAGATCAGCGCATCAAAGCGCGCCGGATGGGCTCGCATGTGCGCCACCAGCTCGGCACGGTGCAGGCTGTCGTACACATGGCGGCGCTCGGCCTTGTCGAGCATGCCTTGCGACAAATCGCAGCCGCTCAGGTCACGCGCCCAGTCACGCACCATCGGCCCGCACAGGCCGGTGCCGCAGCCCAGGTCGTGGATGTCGAACTGCCGCGCTGGCGGCGGCAGCAACTCTCGCAGCAGGTCGGCCACCAGCTGCGGCGCGCGGTAGCCCAGCGCGCTGAGGTTGGCGTCGAAGGTGGCGGCAAACGCGTCGAAGGTGCGCTCCACGTAAGCATCGCTCGCGCGCTCGGGCACGGCGCCACCGGAGCAGGCAGCGAGGTGGTGTTTGATGACCGGGTTGTCGGGGTCGGTGGCCAGCCATTCGCGGTAGAGCCTGGCGGCTTCATCGAGCCGGCCCAGCTGCACCAGTGCCTTGGGCACCGCATTGCGCGCCTGCAGGTGGCGCGGCCACAGCACGATGGCGCGGCTGTGGGCGCTAAGGCCTTCGTCGACACGGCCTTGCTCCAGCAGCGTGAGCGACAAGTTGTACCAGGCCAGGGCGAAATCGGGTTTGGTCTCCAGCGCCCTGCGGCACAGCGCTTCCGACTCTGCGTGCTCCCCGCGTTTGCGCAGCATGGTGGCCAGGTTGTTGAGCGCGTCGATGTTGTCGGGCTTGAGCGCCAGGCTGTCGCGGTAGGCCGTCACGGCTTCGTCGAAACGCTGCGTCTCGACCAGCACGTTGCCGAGGTTGTTCAATGGCCCGGGCTGGCCCGGCATCCCGGCAATGGCCTGGCGGATCAGCGTGAGCGCGGCTTCGCTGTGGCCGCGCGTGTGCTCCAGCACGCCCAGGAAGTGCAGCGCATCGGCTTGGCCGGGCCAGCGCTGCAGCACCGAGAGCAGCAAGGGCTCGGCTTCGTCGAGCATCTTGTCGCGCAGCAGGTCAACGGCCCGCTGCAGCAGCTGGCGTTGCGCGAGGCGGGCTGCGCCGCTGACGGGGCGTTGGGTAGAGCCCGGTTTGTGGGGTACGTTGTGTTTCATCGAGGCCTCACACCGTTCACCCTGAGTCTGTCGAAGGGCCCTTCGACAGACTCAGGGCGGGCTTCGACAAGCTCAGCCCGAACGGTGATTCATTGCGAGCTGTGATTCAGTGCGAATGGTGATTCATGGCTCAGTCGAACCCATAGGCGAACTCGCCTGCTTCCACCGTCAAGCCCACACGCGCCAGTGGTTTACCGGATGCAAGGCGGGTCAGGTACTCATGGCTGATGCGCGGCAGCACGGTGTTGGTAAGCAGCGCGTCGATCACACGGCCGCCGCTTTCCACTTCGTTGCAGCGGCTCACCACGAGCTTCACCACCTCGTCGTCGAAAGTGAAGGGCACGTCGTGGTTGGCTTCCACGCGCTTCTTGATGCGGTTGAGCTGCAGTTTGACGATGCGGCCCATCATGTCAGCGCTCAGCGGGTAATACGGAATGGTGACGATGCGGCCCAGCAGCGCCGCCGGGAACACCTTCAGCAGCGGCTCGCGCAGCGCCTTGGCGATGGCATCGGGTTCGGGCATCAGCTCGGGGTCTTTGCACAAGCTCATGATCAGCTCGCTGCCGGCGTTGCTGGTGAGCAAGATGATGGTGTTCTTGAAGTCGATGAGCCGGCCTTCGCCGTCTTCCATCCAGCCCTTGTCGAACACCTGGAAGAAGAGTTCGTGCACGTCGGGGTGGGCCTTTTCGACTTCGTCGAGCAGCACCACGCTGTAGGGCTTGCGCCGCACCGCTTCGGTCAGCACGCCCCCTTCGCCGTAGCCGACATAGCCAGGTGGCGAGCCCTTCAGGGTCGACACGG
>JACMKW010000192.1 GCA_014379885.1 Rhizobacter sp. | reverse complement strand
TGCCCGACCCGCAAAGACCGAGCAGCGCAGAGCAGTCGGCCCTAGGCCGACCGGCGACGAGGGTCGCCTTTTCTTTGGTGACTTTCTTTTGGCGAAGCAAAAGAAAGTTACTGCCCTGTCGGGGCACATCCCGACGCGGTCTCACGCACTGAGAAGAACAACCAACGCGACAGCGGCACAGACGGCACGAGGCTTCGATACCTCAGCCTGAGCGGTTGGATGTGTGCGAAGAGGCTGGATTCCCGCCTTCGCGGGAATGACGGGAGGTCACGCCTCCAGCGGCAGCCCCACATAGTTCTCCGCCAGCGAAGTCGAAGCCGCCACCGAGCCCAGCAGATAGCCGATCTCAGCCTCCTGAATCTTTTGCGCAAACTCGCCGCCATCAGGAAACTTGTGCATCAGCGAAGTGAACCACCACGAGAAGCGCACCGCCTTCCACACCCGACGCAAGCAGCGGTCTGAATACGCGGCGATGCCGGCTTCGCTCTTGTCGCGGTAAAACTCGATCAGCCCACGCGACAGGTAGTGAACATCAGACGCCGCCAGGTTCAAGCCCTTCGCCCCCGTGGGCGGCACGATGTGCGCCGCATCACCCGCCAGGAACAAACGCCCGAAGCGCATCGGCTCGGCCACAAAGCTGCGCAACGGCGCAATGCTTTTTTCAATCGACGGGCCGGTGATCATGCTCTCGGCAGCCTCGGGGTCGAGCCGCAAGCGCAGTTCGTCCCAGAAGGCCTGGTCGGACCAGCGCTCCAGCTTGTCGTCAAGCGCGCACTGGATGTAGTAGCGGCTGCGCGTGTTGGAGCGCATGCTGCACAGCGCAAAGCCACGCGCGTGGTTTGAGTAGATCAACTCGTGAGCCACCGGTGGCGTGTCAGACAGCACGCCCAACCACCCGAAGGGGTAGACCTTTTCATAAGTGCGCAGCGCATCGGCCGGCACGCTCGCGCGGCTCGCGCCGTGATAGCCATCGCAGCCGGCAATGAAGTCGCATTGCACTTCATGCGTAGTGCCATCTTTCACATAAGTGACGCGTGGTGACGCGCCGTTGAAATCATGCAGCTGCACGTTCTCTGCTTCGTACACCGTCTTGGCACCGGCCGCGGCACGTGCGTCCATCAGGTCGCGTGTCACTTCGGTCTGGCCATAGACCATCACGTTCTTGCCGCCGGTCAGCGTGTGCAGGTCGATGCGGTGGTGCGTGTTGCGGTAGCCTAGGTTGAAGCCGCCATGCACCAGGCCTTCGGCGTGCATGCGCTGGCCCAGGCCGAGCTGGTCCATCAGATCGACGGTACCTTGCTCCAGCACCCCGGCACGAATGCGGCCCAGCACGTACTCGGCACTGCGCTGCTCGATCACGATGGCGTCAACGCCGGCCTGGTGCAGCAGCGCACCCAAAAACAGACCCGAGGGGCCCGCGCCAATGATGGCGACTTGAACTCGCATGGTGGTGGTTCCTGAAGGCGCGGCGTTTACAGCGTGCCGCGCAAGCGAGCCTGCGCCTGCAGCAACGCGGGCAGGCAGTCGTTGACCAGGCTGTCCATGCTCACGCGCGCGGCTTGCACACTGATGTTCATGGCGGCCAGCATTTCGCCACGGTAGTTCTTGAGCGGCACCGAGATCGTGCGCAAGCCCAGCTCGAACTCCTGGTCGACTGTGGCGTAGCCGCGCGAGCGGATGCGTGTGATCTCGTTGCGAAGCGTGTCGCGGTCGGTCAGCGTGTGGGGTGTGCGCGGCTCAAGCGCCTGGCCGGCGAGCCAGGCGTCGATCTCGGCGGGGGTCTTGGCGCTCAGCAGCACGCGGCCGTTGGCGGTGCAGTACGCGGGCACCCGCGTGCCGGGCTGAAGGGTCGACGACACCAGGCGCCCCGCTTCGGTGGCAGCGATGCAGATCACGTCGTGCCCGTCGAGCACACCGGCCGACGAGGCTTCTTTCAAGGCATAGGCCAGCTTGTGCAACTCGGGCTGCACGATGCGTGGCAGGCGTGCCGAGTGCATGTAGCTCTGGCCCAGGCGCAGTACCTTGGGGCTGAGCGAGTACATGCGCCGGTCGCTGCTCACATAGCCCAGGTATTCAAGCGTGATGAGGTAGCGGCGTGCGGCGGCGCGGGTCAGGCTGCAGCGCTGCGCGACTTCGCTGATGGTCAGGCGCGGGCGGTCCTGGTCAAAGGCTTCGATCACGGCCAGACCCTTTTCCAGGCCGGCGATGAGGTCACGTTTGTGCGGGCTTTCGGCGGTGGGTGGGAGCGCGGTGACGGCGTCCTGGTTCAGAAAGGCGTCGAGGTGTCCGAAGGCGTTCATGGTGTGAGCGTTTCAGCGTGGGTGAATCACTCCAATATAGTTATCTGGCATCACTAAATCCATTGCTATTCGCCGCAAAAGGGCGATTGGCGGACATTTCCCAATCGGAGTTTCAGGGCCCCACTGGCAGTGGCGACGGAGGCTTGATCTCTTCCAGGCAAATCATGGAGCGAACGTCGTCCACGCCCGGCACCTGCATCAAGTGGTCGGTGAGGAACTGGCTCAGGCTCTTGAGGTCGTGTGCCACTACCTTGAGTAAGTAGTCGCTGTCGCCCGAGACGGTGTGGCACTCCAATATCTGCGGGAAGGCACGAATGTCGGCTTCGATCTCGCGCACACGGCCGAACTGGCCGCCGTCGATGTTGAGGCTCACGTAGGCCATCACCCCCAAGCCGAGCGCCTGGGGGTGCACCTCGGCCCGGTAGCCGCGGATCACTCCGCGTTCTTCCAATGCCCGCACGCGGCGAAAACACTGCGGTGCCGACAGGTGCACCTGCGCCGACAGCTCCACGTTGCTGGCCCGGCCATCGGCTTGCAGGGCGCTGAGAATCTTGCGATCAAGCGTGTCGATTTCTTGCATTGGAACGTACTTGGTCTTAGATATGAACGGATCGTGCGTATTAAATACGAATCACGCAATAAATGGAATGCAAATTTCACGCGTATCTACCTAGACTGGGGTGGTATCAGCCAAGGAACCACCATGACCACCGCCGCCCGTGCCGCCGCACTGCGCCAACGCGCTCAAGCCGCCTCGCCCATCCACCTCGAAGCGATGTACGGCGCGCACAACTACCACCCGCTGCCGGTGGTGCTGACGCGCGGTGCCGGCGTCTACCTGTTCGACGACAAGGGCCACCGCTATCTGGACATGATGTCGGCCTACTCGGCCGTGAGCTTCGGCCACAGCCACCCGGTGCTGGTGAACGCGCTCACCGAGCAGGCACAAACGCTCGCGGTGACCAGCCGTGCCTTCCACACCGACCAGCTTGGGCCCTTCTTGCAGACCCTGTGTCGCATGACCGGCATGGCGCGTGCGCTGCCGATGAACAGCGGAGCCGAAGCGGTTGAAACCGCCATCAAGGCCGCGCGCAAATGGGCCTACAAGGTCAAGCGCGTGCCTGAAGGCCTGGCGCACATCCTCGTGGCCGAGGGCAACTTTGCCGGGCGTACCACCACCATCGTGGGCTTCTCGACCGAAGCGCAGTACCGCGACGGTTTCGGCCCGTTTGCGCCCGGCTTTTCGGCCGTGCCGTTCGGTGACGCACGGGCACTCGAAGCGGCCATCACACCGCACACGGCGGCCTTCATCGTGGAGCCGATCCAGGGCGAGGCCGGCATCATCGTGCCGCCGGCCGGCTACCTGAAAGCGGTGCGCGAGATCTGCACCCGCCACAACGTGTTGATGATTTGCGACGAGGTGCAAACGGGCCTGGGCCGCACCGGCGCGCTGCTCGCCTGCGACCTGGAAGGTGTGAAACCCGATGGCCTGATGCTCGGCAAGGCGCTGGGTGGGGGCCTGCTGCCGGTGAGCGCCTTTCTCGCGCGCGACGACGTGATGGCGCAGTTCACCCCCGGTGACCACGGCAGCACCTTCGGCGGCAACCCGCTGGCCGCCGCCGTCGGACTGGCGGCTCTCAAGCTGCTGGAAAGCGAGCATCTCTCACGCCGTGCGCACGACATGGGGGAGTATTTGATGGCGCGCCTGCGTGCGCTCGATCACCCGGCCATCACTGAACTGCGCGGCCGCGGCCTGCTGCTGGGGGTGCAGATCGACCCGGCGTTTGCCAGCGCACGCGAGGTGTGCGAGCGTTTGATGCATGAAGGCGTGCTCACCAAGGACACCCACCACACGGTGGTGCGGTTGGCGCCGCCGCTCATCATCGAGCGCGAGCAGGTCGATGCGGCGGTCGATGCGCTGCAGCGTGTGTTGCTGTCAATCGATGCACAACGGCATTCGAAGGTCGACGCCTCGCTGACGTCGCCACTGCCCTTGTAGTGCACGCGGCGCTGTGCGCCAGCAGACCGGGCAGGCCCTCAGTGGCGCCCGACGAAAGCGGCGAACAGCTCGCTCTTGAAGTGCAGCCCCATGCGCTCGAAGGCACGGCGCCGGTAGGTCTTGACGGTGGCCGCACTGAGCCCCAGGTCGGCGGCAATGCCGTCGTAGCTCAGGCCTTGCAGCAGCCGCGCGCACACATCGAGCTCGCGTGCCGGCATGGCCTGGCAGCGCTGCAGCAAGGCCTCGCGCAACTGGGCCAGGTTGGGGCGGGCCGGTTTGGCGGTGTCCACGAGTGCAATGTGGCGGCGCACGGTGGCCAGCAGGCCGACCGCCAGGTGTTCGAAGTTCTCCAGCTCACCGTCTGCAAACGCGCCCTGGTGGTCGTGGTGGTACAGGTTGACGGCCAGCACCGAGCCGTCGGCCTGCGGTTCGGCGATCGACAGGCGTTCGCTCACGCCGTGGCGGCGGTAGATGGCTTCGCGGTGCTCGGGGTTCGGAAACTCGCGCGCGCTCAGGCGCAACATCAACGCGTTGCCGCTGGTTGCGCAGGCGCGTGCGGCGTCGAAGGTGCGGTCGCGGCGGTACAGGCCATCGGCGTAGGCTTGAAAGCAGTCACGCGTGGTGTCTTGCACACCGTGGCTGGACGACAAATGAAGCACCGGCGCGCGGTCGTTCCACACCCGGTACACCGACCACGAGGCCGCATTCAACGCGCCGTTCACGCTGGCCAGCGCCGCGCCGGCAAAGCCGGCGTCGCCCATGGCGCCGATCACGCCGGCCAGGCTGGCCTGCACGTGGTGCCGGGTACCGCCTTGTGGCGTGATGCGCCAGGTTTGCATGGGCCGTCCTCTTGCTGCCGGTGATGACAGATGAGTCTAGGCAGCTGTGAGCCAATCGCCATCGGGAGTGACCATGCCATCAGGCCGTCATGCCGCCAGCGCCGTGCCGCACTTCGCACAAAAGCGCGCACCAGGGGGCGCGGCCGTGCCGCATTGGGTGCAGTGCACCTGTGCGGGTGTTGCAGACGCAAGCGTGGCTGCCATGTGCTGCGCATGCGGCAGTTGCGCCGCCGAGGCCGAGGGGCCGGCGAGTGCCTGCTCGCCGCTGTTGAGCGCGGCGATGCGTGCCTGGTCGGCCGCCGAAGTGGGGGCCACCAGCACGCTCTGGCTCTGTGCAAACTGCATCAGGTGCGCGGCCAGGCCACGGGCCTCTTGTTCGGTGGAGAACATGGCCGTCACCTGGCGCGCATCGTCTTTGCCGAACACCACCGATTCGATGCGAGCCCGCCACACGCGCAGCGTGGCGGCCTCCGTGCGCACCACGTCGTTCTGGGTGTTCATGCGGCTGGTGAACTGGTTGCCGGTGCCGATGCGCGAGGTCTGGTAGTTGCCGTTGAACTCGACCCAGATCAACACCGATTCGAAGTTGAAGCGGCCCCACAGCTGGCTCGAGCTCTGGAAGCAAAAGCCCGCCACCAGGGCCAGGATGGCCGAGGTGCCCGCCAAGGCGTAGCGGTTCTTCTCCCAGGCCTCGACCACGTTGAACTCGCGCACGAAGTACAGCGCAAAACCCACGGCCACTCCGATCAGCAGCACCGCATACACATCGAGCAGCAGCAGCGCACGGTGCCGCCGTTCGCTCAAGGCCGCGCCGAAGCTGGGCGCCTTGGTGCCGGCGAGCGGCAGCGGTTGAGTCTCTTCGAGCAGCTCACCGGCGAAGCTGCCGCTGGGCGTGGCCGCCGAAGTGACGGGGTCGACGCGCAGATAGCGGCGGTTGGGAATGCGCTCGGTCCATTGCGATTGAAGGGTGCGGTCGAGCTCGTCCATCAGGCTGGCGGGCGGGGCATTCATCGACAAGCGCTGTTGCTCCACGCTCGCGCGTGTTTGTGGCGCGCCGTCCACCTGCGCCAGCACCGCCGCCATGGCGAGGCCGCAGGCCACGAGCGAGGCGCACAGCATCACGAACACCTGCATGTTGAGCGTGAAGTCACCCAGGCGGGGCAGGTTCGGGCCGAGCAGCCCGAGCGCCACGGGCGCCAGGATGGCAGCGGCGATCAGGCCGATCAGCGAGGCGGCCGTCAGCCGCGCCCGGCCCTGAGACAACACCGGTTTGATCAGGAAGAACGCACCAAAGGCGAAGTAAAGAATGCCGATCCATGGTCGCGTGGCCGGGGTGCCGAACAGCGCCCACGAAAATAGAAAACTCAGCAAAGTGGCCGCGATGGCCGCCAGATTGAACATGTAGCGCTGCGCCAGCCGCTGCACTTCGAGCGGCGCGGTGATGAGGGTGGGCGCCCAGTGGTACAGCACCCCTTCGAGTGCGCCGCGAGGCTCGGGGTAGGTGAGGCCGCCCTGGCGCAGCATGTGTTTCACCTCGTCGGGTGACTTCAACGAAGCGGGCCGGTCGCGGCCGAAGAAAAACCGCAGCCTGCGCGCCGCGGTGGCCGCGCAGGCCAGGCCGGCGGCGAGCATCAGCAAGCCGGCGATGAGCGGTGCGGCGGCCACTTGCATCGCATGCTCTTGCATGGCCGCGCGTGCCCACCACAAGCTGGTGACGCCTGCGATCAACAACACCACAGCGCACAGCCACAGCAAACGGTTTTGCAACCGATACGGATTCGGCAACTCCAAAAGCTTCGATTCGGAGCTGTAGTCGTAGGCCACTTTGAACCTCTTAGACGCGTTCGATGATGAGCGCGATGCCTTGGCCGACGCCGATGCACATGGTGCACAGCGCATAACGCCCACCGGTCTTGTGCAGCTGGTTCACGGCCGTGGTGATGAGCCGCGCGCCGCTCGCGCCAAGCGGGTGGCCCAGGGCGATCGCACCGCCGTTGGGGTTGACGCGGGCGTCGTCGTCTTTCAGGCCGAGGTCGCGCAGCACGGCGAGGCCTTGTGCGGCGAAAGCTTCGTTGAGTTCGATCACGTCGATCTGCTCAAGCTTCAGGCCGGTGAGGGCCAGCACCTTGCGCGTGGCGGGTGCCGGGCCCATGCCCATGATGCGCGGCGCCACACCGGCGGTGGCCATGCCAACGAT
>JACMKW010000026.1 GCA_014379885.1 Rhizobacter sp. | reverse complement strand
GACGCCCTTGTCGGCCGCCGCTGCGCCGAGCGCATGGCTGCCGCCGCCGCGGCCTGAGGCCCTGCAGAGCTCAGCCGCCAACTCGTCAGCGCTTCGGCGGCATCAGCACCTTGTCGATGATGTGCACCACGCCGTTGGTGGCGGCCACGTCGGCCTGTGTCACCACGGCGTCCTCGACGGTGACGAATGTGCCGGCCTTGGCCACCGCCACGTTGGCGCCCTGTACCGTCTTGACATTGCCGTTCTTGGCCTCTGCCGAGGTCACCTTGCCCTGTAGCACGTGATAGGTCAGCACCTCCTTGAGCAACTCCTTGTTCGCCGCCAGGTCTGCCATGGTTTTCGCCGGCACGGCCTTGAAGGCTTCGTCGCTGGGTGCGAAAACCGTGAAGGGTCCGGCACCGCGCAGGGTGTCGGCAAGGCCAGCGTCGTTGATCAGCTTGTTCAGGGTGGACAGCTGCGGTGTGCGCGCCGTTGTTTCCGCGATGGTGGCAGGCGCTGGTGAGGTGGCGCAACCGGCCAGCAGGGCGACCGATGTCAACGCGGCCAGGATCAGATTTCGACGCGAAAAGCTCATATCAGCGGCTCCGGAGATGCGTCAGAACGCAAATCGCGTACGCTAGACACGAAAGATGACTGAATCGTGACGAAGTCGTGTCAGATAAACGTCATGGTTGGACTCGATATACAGTGTCACTGACCTGTCATGCCGCCTGCCTACAGTCTGGCCATTCGTAACTACTGCGCTAAAAGGCAGATGCCATGACCCTGTTTCGTACTGCTGCCCTTGTCACCGCGTTGGGCTTTGCGTCCTTGTCTGCATTGGCTCAGGATGTCACCGGTGCCGGTGCTTCGTTCCCGGCGCCCGTGTACGCCAAGTGGGCGGATTCGTACAACAAGGCTTCTGGCGCACGCATCAATTATCAGTCTGTGGGCTCTGGCGCCGGGATCCGACAGATTCGTGGCAAGACCGTGGACTTTGGCGCCAGTGACGCCCCACTGACAGATGCCGAGCTGGCCAAGGACGGCATGGTGCAGTTTCCCACCGTGATTGGTGGCGTCGTGCCGGTCGTCAATATCAAGGGCGTCACACCGGGGCAGATGAAGCTCACGGGCCAGGTTCTGGGCGACATCTTCCTTGCCAAGATCACCAAGTGGAATGACCCGGCTATCGTGGCGCTGAACCCTGGCGTGCCGCTGCCCGATGCCGCCATCGCGCCCGTGCGCCGCGCTGACGGCTCGGGTACCACGTTCCTGTTCACGAACTATCTCTCCAAGGTCAATGCCGAGTGGAAGTCCAAGGTGGGCGAAGGTACTGCCGTCAACTGGCCGGCGGGCGCTGGTGGCAAGGGTAACGAGGGCGTGTCGGCCTTCGTCACGCGCCTGCCCAACTCGATCGGCTATGTCGAGTACGCCTACGCCAAGCAGAACAAGATGAGCCACGTGCAGTTGCGCAACAAGGATGGCGTCTACGTCGGCCCCGACGACTCCACCTTCAAGGCCGCGGCCGCCGGTGCCGAGTGGAGCAAGAGCTTCTATCAAGTGCTGACCGAGCAACCCGGCAAGGACAGCTGGCCGATCACGGGAGCTACCTTCATCCTGATGCACAAGCTTCAGGATAAGGCTGCAAGTGCCAGCAACTCGCTCAAGTTCTTCGAGTGGGCTTACGGCAATGGCGACAAGCTGGCTGAGGATCTTGACTACGTGCCGCTGCCGCCTGCCGTGAAAGACCTGGTGCGCAAGCTCTGGGCCGACAACCTCAAGGATGCGTCCGGCAAGGCCATCGCCTTCAAGTGATGCCACGGTGATCTGCAGGGGCGGGTTGCTGAACCGCTCCGCAGGGTCCAAGGCCCCAAGGTTCCCAGCTACTCCAAGAGCGGAGGCCTCATGGCCGCTACATTGCCCGCCAGCTCGTACGACAAGAAGAATGAGATGGAGCGCTCGTCTCCCCTAGGCGACCCGCCGTCCCGCCGCCGCGTGATGCCTTGGGCAGATGCTGCGTTCTCCATCCTCGCGCACGGCGCCGCCTGGCTCACGCTTCTGATGCTCGTCGGCATCATTGTTTCGCTGGTCATTGGCGCCATGCCGGCCATCCGTGAGTTCGGCCTCGGGTTCCTCTTTTCCACCGAGTGGGACCCGGTGCAGCTGAAGTTCGGTGGCCTGGTGATGATCTATGGCACGCTGATGACCTCGCTCATCGCGTTGATCATCGCAGTGCCCGTGAGCTTTGGCATCGCGATCTTCCTCACCGAGCTGTCACCTGGCTGGCTGAAGCGGCCCTTGGGCGTGGCCATCGAGTTGCTGGCGGCCGTGCCGTCCATCGTCTACGGCATGTGGGGCTTGCTGGTGTTCGGGCCGATTCTGGCTACTTATGTGCAGCAGCCGCTGCAGGCCGCCTTCGGCTCGGTGCCCGTGCTGGGGGCGCTGTTCTCCGGACCTCCTGTCGGCATCGGCATCCTGTCTGCCGGCATCATCCTGGCCATCATGGTGATCCCGTTCATTGCGTCGGTCATGCGTGACGTGTTCGAGACCACCCCGGCGATGTTGAAGGAGTCGGCGTATGGCCTGGGCTCCACCACCTGGGAAGTGGTGTCGAAGATCGTCCTGCCTTACACCAAGACCGGTGTGGTGGGCGCAATCATGCTGGGCCTGGGGCGCGCGCTGGGCGAAACGATGGCGGTGACCTTCGTCATCGGCAATTTCAACCAGCTGGACTCGTTGTCGCTGTTTCAGGCTGCCAACAGCATCACATCGGCACTGGCCAACGAGTTCGCCGAGGCCGGCGAGGGCCTGCACCAGGCTTCGTTGATCTACCTCGGCCTGGTGCTGTTCTTCATCACCTTCGTGGTGCTGTCGCTGTCAAAGATCTTGCTGGCGCGGCTGCGCCGGGGCGAAGGGAGCCGGACATGAGCATCGCAGCTCTCGACGGACAGCGCATGTCGCTGCACCGTAAGCGCAAGCTGATGAACGTGGTCGCGTTGAGCCTGGCTCTCGGCGCGATGGCCTTCGGTCTTTTCTGGCTACTCTGGATCCTGGTTGAGACGGTGCGCCTGGGTATCGGTGGCATCGTCCTGTCGGTCTTCACCGAGTCGACGCCACCGCCTCAGGCCGACGTGGGCGGCCTCGCCAACGCGATCGTCGGCTCGCTGCTCATGGTGTCACTGGCGACGGCCCTGGGCACACCCATCGGCGTGATGGCCGGCATCTACCTTGCCGAGTATGGCAAGCGTGGCTGGCTGGGCGCCGTCACCGGGTTCATCAACGACATCCTGCTTTCGGCGCCGTCTATCGTCATCGGCCTGTTCATCTACTCTCTGGTGGTGGCCAACACCAAGACCTTCTCGGGCTGGGCCGGTGTGCTGGCGTTGACGCTCATCGTCATTCCGGTCGTCGTGCGCACCACCGAGAACATGCTGAGCCTGATTCCCAACGCACTGCGCGAGGCGGCCTACGCACTGGGCACGCCGAAGTGGAAGGTCATCTCTTCGGTCACGCTGAAGGCAGCGCGCGCCGGCGTCATGACTGGCGTGCTGCTGGCGCTGGCTCGCGTGGCCGGCGAAACTGCGCCGTTGCTTTTCACGGCTCTGTCCAACCAGTTCTTCACCTGGAACTTGGGTGAGCCCATGGCCAGCCTGCCGGTGACGATCTTCAAGTTCGCGATGAGCCCCTACGAGAACTGGCAGAAGCTGGCTTGGGCGGGAGTCTTTCTGATCACCCTGGGCGTGCTGGTGCTCAACGTTCTCGCACGAACGTTC
>JACMKW010000191.1 GCA_014379885.1 Rhizobacter sp. | reverse complement strand
TCGCTGGCCAGCGGGTCGTCGCGCCAGCACAGCACCAGCAGCGCCCGCGTCGACTCGATGCGCCTGCCCAGGTAGCGCAGCAGGTCAAGCGTGGCGCCGTCGGCCCATTGCACGTCATCGATCACCAGCACCGTGGGCCAGTCGCGGTCACGCAGCAAGGCCAGCATGCCCGCCAGCACCTCGGGGGCTGCGCGCCCGCTGCGCACCGCCTGGGCCAGCGCGGGCGGCAGGCAGTTCAGAAGATCAAGCAGCGGCCCGAGCGCGGGTGCAGCGATCAGCGGCTCGCAGGCACCACACATCCATTCCACATCGGGCGCGCAATGCTGGCGAGCGACATGCACGAGGGAGGTCTTTCCGGCACCCGCTTCACCATGCACCACCAGGCACATGCCGCCGGTGTGGGCACGCCCGCGCAATGCTTGCAGCTGCGTCGCAAACACTTGCAGCGCGTCGTCGCGCTCCAGCAGGGGCAAGCGGGTGTCGCCCATCGCTGGTGTCAGTACAGCGAGGCCTCGCCCGCCGGCCGCGTCTTGAAGCGCTTGTGCACCCACAGGTACTGCGCCGGGTTGCGGTGGATCTCGCCTTCGATCCAGCGGTTCATGCGCGCCGTGTCAGCTACCGGGTCTTCTGTCGGGAAGTCGGTGAACGGCTCGCCGAATCGCACGCGGTAGCCCTGCCCGCCGGGCAGTATCTCGGCCACCACCGGCTGCACCACCATGTTGAGCGCACGCGCCATGCGCGATGGTGCCAGCAGCGTGGCGGCCGGCACGCCGAAGAAGGGCACGAAGGCGGCGTCGCGCTCGCCGAAATCCATGTCGGGCAGGTTGAAGAAGGCGTGGCCACGGCGAATGGCGCGGATCAGCGGCAAGGCCTTGTCACTGCGCGGAAAGATCTGGGCCTTGTCGCCAAAACGCAGCCGCCCCTTGCGGATGATGTCGTCCATCACCGGGTTGCTCTGCTGCTGGTACATCGAGCAGGCGTATTGGTTCTGGTACAGCAGCACCGCCACACCGGCCACGTCCAGGCCCATGAAGTGCGGCACCAGCCACATCACCGGTCGATCGCTGCGCTCGGCCAGGGTCACGTCGCCTTCGACGTGGATGATCTTCTTCAAGCGTTCGGCCGAAGCAAACCACAGCAGGCTGCGCTCCAGCACGCTACGGCCGAGCCACCTGAAGTGCTCGCGCGCGAGCTGCTTGCGTTTCTCAAGCGGCCACTCGGGGAAACACAGCGCCAGGTTGCGCAGTGCCACCTTGCGTCGCGGTGCGGCCAGCCAGTACAGCAATCGCCCTGCCCCATTGCCCACGACTGCCAGCAGCGGCAGCGGCAGCAGATGCAGCAACCACATCACGCCCAGCAGCAAACGGGCACCCCAGCTCGTGGCCAATGCATCACTCCTGTTCTTGGTGGTCACCCGCTTGCACGCGTGGCGACTTGTATCGGTGATAGCCCCAGAGGTATTGCTGCGGGCACTGCAGGATCAGGCGCTCCATGGCGGCGTTGATCCGGCGCGCCGATTCTGCCGCGTCCACCGGTAAGGTTTCAGGGAATGCGTAGAAGCGTTGTACATACCCCGCACCCTTCGGCAAACGCTCGGCCCATGTGAGCAGCAGTTCGGCGCCTGTCTGCTGCACCAGGCGCGTGGCCAGGGTCATGGTGTAGGCCGGGCGGCCGAAGAACGGCGCCCACACGCCCATGCCCTCGGGCGGCACCTGGTCGGGCAGCAGGCCCACCATCTGGCCACGGCGCAGGGCGCGGATCATCTGCCGCACGCCGGCCAGCGTGGCAGGGGCGGCGTGCAACTGCGCTCGCTCGCGCGAGGTCTTGACCAGCTCACGCAACCAGGGCTTGCGCGCGGGCCGATACAGCACCGTGATCGGGCTGGTGGCACCGAAGCGCTCGGCAATGGCCTGCGCGGCCACCTCGAAGCAGCCCATGTGCGGCGTGAGCAGCAGTACGCCCTTGCCGCGCGCCAGTGCGGCGTCGAGCAAGGCCTCGTTCTCGAAGCGCATGCGCGGCAAGATGGGGTCGCTCACCGCGCGCGTCCACAGGTAGGGCAGCTCCATCACCATGCGCCCGGCCGAGGCGATGGCAGGCTTCCATTGCGCAGGGCTTAAACCCGCCTGAGTCGCATTCGCCGCCATGCGCTGCCGGTACTCGCGAGACAGCATGTAGCCCGCCCAACCCAGGGCAGTGCCGAGCACATGTAAAAAGCCCAGAGAAAGCCCGGCTAACCAGCGAAATAGCGTAAACATCTGTTTCTATAATGCGGCCATCGCCGAGTTATGAACTACTTGCAGGGCGACGCAGTACGCAAGCGCGTGCTGCAGGGCGAAGCTCGAAAGAGCCAAGCTCAAAAAATTCTGCTAAAGCGTTCGCCGCTCCTCCAAGCATCTAGGCCGGCAACGCAGTCTGCAACCTACTGGAGTTTAAGAGTGTCGAACGATTTCCTTTTCACATCTGAATCCGTCTCTGAAGGCCACCCCGACAAGGTCGCCGACCAGATCTCCGACGCCATCCTCGACGCGATCTTCAAGCAAGATCCACGTTCGCGCGTGGCCGCCGAGACGCTGACCAACACCGGCCTCGTGGTGCTGGCCGGCGAGATCACCACCAACGCGCACGTCGACTACATCCAGGTCGCACGCGACACCATCAAGCGCATCGGCTACGACAACACCGAGTACGGCATCGACTACAAGGGCTGCGCGGTGATGGTCTGCTACGACAAGCAGTCGAACGACATCGCACAAGGTGTTGACCATGCGAGCGACGACCACCTCAACATCGGCGCCGGCGATCAGGGCCTGATGTTCGGCTACGCCTGCGACGAAACGCCTGAGCTGATGCCTGCGCCCATCTATTACGCCCATCGCTTGGTCGAGCGCCAGGCGCAATTGCGCAAAGACGGCCGCCTGCCTTTCCTGCGCCCCGACGCCAAGAGCCAGGTGACCATGCGCTATGT
>JACMKW010000190.1 GCA_014379885.1 Rhizobacter sp. | reverse complement strand
TAGATGGCACGCGGCACCATCCGCATCAGCGAGCCGCCAGGTGCACCGCTGCTTTCAGCCATCAGCCGAGCTCAAGGTCGGCCACCAGCGGCAGGTGGTCTGACATGCGCGCCCACGCGGTGCCACGCGGCACGAAAGTCGAGGTGCAGCGAAAGCCGCGGGTGTAGATGCGGTCGAGAGAAAACAGCGGAACACGCGACGGGAAGGTGCGCTGCGAAGCGCTGCCCGCATGCTCGGCACGCCCCAGGCCCATCTCGCGCATGGGCGCGTCGAGCTTCTCGCCCCAGTCGTTGAAATCACCTGCCAGCACCACCGGCTCGTTGCGCGGCACATGGTTGCCCAGGAATGTGGCGATGCGCTCCACCTGGCGCACGCGGCTGGCGTGCATCAACCCCAGGTGGGCCACGATGGCGTGTACCTGCATGCCGTTCCAGTGCACCAGCACGTGCAGCAGGCCACGCTGCTCAAAGCGGTGGTCCGACACATCGTGGTGGCCGATGTCTTCTCCCAGCGGCCAACGCGACAGCAGCGCATTGCCATGCTCACCGTCTTTGGTGACCGCGTTGGTGCGGTAGGCCACGTCGTAGCCTTCGGGCGCCAGGTGGTTGGCCTGCGGCACGCGCGGCCAGCCGTGGTGGGTGTCGGGGAAACGCGCCGCCTCGCCGTGGTTGAAGTGGCGCACTTCCTGCAGAAAGATCATGTCAGCGTCGAGCGCTTCGACACCCAGGCCGATGTTGTGGATCTCCAGCCGCTTGCGCGGGCCGATGCCGCGCACGCCTTTGTGGATGTTGTAGGTGGCTACCCGCAGGATGTGGGTGGGGTGCAGGGTCGAAGAAGAAGCGCCGCGTGTCATGCGTCAACAGAACCTCGGGAGTTGAAGAATGGCCTCGGCATTCGAGGGGGAAAAACACTTGTCGGCAGCCTCGCGCCACGGCAACCACTGGTGGCGCAGGTGCTCGCGTGGTGAGAGCGTGATGGGTATGCCGCGAGGCACCATCAGCCCGAACACATGCTCGGTGTTGTGCGTGACACCCGGCGCATAGCGGTGGCGCCACACGGGGTAGATCTCATAGACGTTGCTCAAGTGCCAGTTGCGCAGCGCGGTGTAGGGCACGCCGGGCGCGCCGATCTCGATGCCGGTTTCTTCGGCCACTTCGCGCACGGCCGTCAGATCCAGTGGCTCGTCTTCGGTGTCTTTGGAACCCGTCACGCTTTGCCAGAAGTCGGGCTGGTCTGCGCGCTCGATCAGCAGCACGTTGAGCGCGTCGGTGTAGATGACGATCAACACCGATTCGGGGAATTTGAAGGGGCGGGGTTCAGTCACGGAGTGCCATCTTGCCACTCGCCGACCGCCGCCGTCGCCTGACGGTCGCTTGGGCCTACAGGCCTCATGAAAAAGGGCCGGTCACCTTCAGGTGGCCGGCCCTTTCTGCAGGCGCTGAAACTCAGGAAACGCCCTGCGGGTTGCGCAGGCGAATGTGCAGCTCGCGCAGCTGCTTTTCATCCACCGGGCTCGGTGCATGTGTCAGCAGGCACTGCGCACGCTGCGTCTTGGGGAAGGCGATCACGTCGCGGATCGACTCGGCCTTGGTCATCAGCGTGACCAGGCGGTCGAGGCCAAAGGCCAGGCCGCCGTGCGGCGGTGCGCCGTATTGCAGCGCGTCAAGCAGAAAGCCAAATTTGAGCTGCGCTTCTTCCGGCCCGATCTTGAGCGCGTTGAACACCTTGCTCTGCACCTCGGCGCGGTGGATACGCACCGAGCCGCCACCGAGCTCCCAGCCGTTGAGCACCATGTCGTAGGCCTTGGAAATGCACTTGCCCGGGTCGGTGTCCATGTAGTCTTCGTGGCCGTCTTTCGGGGCGGTGAACGGGTGGTGCACCGCGTTCCAGCGTTGGCCTTCGTCGTCGTACTCGAACATCGGGAAGTCGACCACCCACAGCGGCGCCCACTTGTCTTCGAACAGGCCGTTCTTCTTGCCGAAATCGCTGTGGCCGACCTTGATGCGCAGGCCACCGATGGCGTCGTTGACCACCTTGGCGCGGTCGGCGCCGAAGAAGATCAGGTCGCCATTGCGTGCACCGGTGCGGGCGATGATTTCGGCAATGGCCGCATCGTGCAGGTTTTTCACGATGGGCGACTGAAGGCCTTCGCGGCCTTTGCCCGCATCGTTGACCTTGATCCACGCCAGGCCCTTGGCACCGTAGATCTTCACGAACTCGGTGTAAGCGTCGATCTCGCCACGGCTCATCTCGCCGCCACCTGGCACGCGCAGCGCGACCACGCGGCCGTCTTTGGCGTTGGCCGGGCCGGAGAAGACCTTGAAGTCGACGTCCTTCATCACCTCGGTCAGCTCGGTGAACTCGAGCTTGACGCGCAGGTCGGGCTTGTCGGAGCCGAAGCGGTGCATGGCTTCCTGGTAGGTCATCACCGGATAACCGGGCAGGTCGACACCAATGGTGCTTCGAAAGACCGTTCGGATCATCCCTTCGAACATGCCGCGGATTTCTTCTTCGGTGAGGAAGCTGGTCTCGATGTCGATCTGCGTGAACTCGGGCTGGCGGTCGGCGCGCAGGTCTTCGTCGCGGAAGCACTTGGTGATCTGGTAGTAGCGGTCGAAGCCGGCCACCATCAGCAACTGCTTGAACAGTTGCGGCGACTGCGGCAGCGCGAAGAACATGCCATCGTGCACGCGGCTGGGCACGAGGTAGTCGCGCGCGCCTTCAGGCGTGCTCTTGGTCAGCATCGGCGTTTCGATGTCGATGAAGCCGTTCGCGTCGAGGAACTTGCGCACCTCCATCGCGACGCGGTAGCGCAGCATCATGTTGCGCTGCATCGGCGGGCGGCGCAGGTCGAGCACGCGGTGCGTGAGGCGCGTGGTTTCAGACAGGTTGTCGTCGTCGAGCTGAAACGGCGGCGTGACACTGGGGTTGAGCACGATCAGCTCATGGCACAGCACCTCGACCTTGCCGCTTTTCAGGTTGTCGTTGGTCGTGCCTTCAGGGCGGGCACGCACAATGCCTTTGACCTGAACGCAAAACTCGTTGCGCACGTCTTCGGCGGTCTGGAACATGTCGGC